>NZ_JBEYYR010000038.1:0-96321 GCF_040645635.1 Streptomyces sp. NPDC046727 | reverse complement strand
CGGCTTCCGCCGTCTGCGTATCCGCTGGGAGCGACGAGACGACATCCACGAAGCCTTCCTCGGTCTCGCCACGTGCCTCATCACACACCGCCACGCCCAACGCCTTTGTTAGGACCTCTAGCGAGGCCGTCCATCGCGGTCCCTCAGCCTGCCATGCAGTTCTTCGGCGACTCGGCATTGCCTTCCTGAACCTGCTGCAGGACATCGCGGAGTACGCGCTGCTCGGTGTCACGCTCATCAAGGAGCTGCCCGATGCGAAGGCTTGCCGCCGAAGGATCGGCCGGCAGGGCAGCGCGCACCCGCTGACGCATCTCAAGGAGGCACGCGCCCTCTACCGCGTGCCTGGGCACGCGAGCGATAACGGTGGCCGGCGAGACATGGGTGACGGACCAACAACCGGTCGTCTCTTCGGTGGCCCAGACCACGGTGCGCTTGTCCGGCGCAAGCGTCAGGTGGACGTCGGAACCCACGGTTCCGCTGATGGCCGGCAGGGGGACGCCGTTGTCCCCCGCTAGTGCTGCTGCTTCGTCTGCAGTGGCGACAACCATGCGGTCCGCGAGGGTTGCCGCTTCCCTTCACCAGCGGGTGGCGGCGTCCTCGGCCGCGCGGTTCTGGGCGTGCCGCTGCGCCGTCGCCACGTCGTTTTCGTTCGCGGTCATGGTTGCCCAAGCGTCGCGGACGCCGCCGAGTGCGTCGCGCTCGTCGTCGCCATGGCCTTCGATCCGGGTGATCACGACGAAGCGACAGTCGGGCATCGACGCCGGATAGAGGACGTGGTTGACGACCTCGATCGTCTCCCAGTCCAGCGTCGGCACGTACATCCGGAAGACATGGCCATCGCGGGTCTCCCCCATGTCGTGCTCAGTCCTGGTACTGGGCGCGGGCCTCCGGCGTGTCAGAGCCCACCGAATGAGATTTGCGCCCGGCTCCATCACCCATGGCCACCACTCCGCCATGGCCGTGTTGAAGGCCAGGATGTTCCAGTGCTGCTCACGCAGGTACGCGGGGCTGGGCATCTGCAATGTTGCCGAGGACTGCGCGAAGTGCGCCGTCTGCGGCTCCCCCCCCCCCCCCCCGGGGCCGCGGCTGTGGGGACTGCGGCGGCGTTGGGGTAACGCCCAGGACCGCATTCGTTCTCCATCGGCAGCTGAGGGACCTTGCGGACAAGACGTACCGTGCCGCTTATGACCCCGATTTCTGGGAGCACAGCGTTCCGGTCAGCGCGGGGACTCAGTCGGACTGGTTCCTTCTTCACTGCGCTCGCGCGTACGACGACCTCGCGGCCGATCTACTTGCCGGCGGTATCCCGGAGCCGCGCTGTCTGGCCGAGAGCGTGCTATTCGGCTACGCCGTGGATGGCATCGGCGGGTTCAGTATCGAGTCCGTCCACGCGGACGAGGTCTATCAGACCCTTCGACCTCTCGGTTCGACTATGCCTGGGAGTTCCTCGCTAATGAGAGCGGGCTGCTCGACGTCAGCGACAGGGCGCACGACTTCCTGGAAGCAGACGTGGCCGAAGAAGACCTGTGGGACGAGTGGTTCAAGCCTTACACGGACGTCGAGCCCCGGGCCACGACCCGCGGGTTCTGCTGCTGACGGTCGCCAGAACCCAAGCCATTGCTGGAACGGGCGTCCAGTCTGCTCGACTGGGCGCCCGCCCGCCCGCCCGGACGGTCGGTCACCCCTCACGGAAATCTTGACTGAGCCTCTCGATGACGCCGCCCACCGCACGGACCTGGTCCCGGCGCGGACGCACACCCGTCATCCGGATGAGGAGCCGCTCCATGCGGAACTCGGCAAGGTCCAGGCACTCACGGCACACGTGAGCGGCCAGCTCCACGAGGCACGCGCTGGAGCGGCCCTGGTGCAGCGCATCCATACGCTCGCCCAGCCTGGCAAGCAACTCCGCGACGAACTGGAGCGCGCGCTCGGCCACGTACAAGCGCTCGAAGAACAGCTCCATAAGCTCGAGAGGTCCTGGAGAACCGGCAGAACCGCTACGACCGCCTCTACGCGGAGTACGAGAGGGCCCTCGAGGCGCATAAGCGGAGCGCCTGGCGATGCAGGACGGCTCTCCGAGCTGCGCGCCGCTCTCTGACTGTCCCAACGCAACCAGCAGGAGGACCCGGTCAGTACGTACGGGGCCCGGCAAGCGGCGAACCCGCTCAGCGCTCAATGGCCGGCCCCGGCCACAACGCCCGCACGGCGTCCGGCACCTCGGCCACGGCAGCCGGAGCGAGCAGAGCCACTTGCAAGATGTAGCCGGGGAGGACGGAGAGCATCGTTGACGCGATCGCCTCGGGTGACACGTTCGTAGGCAGACCACCCCGTTCCTGCTGGTCACGCACCAAGGTGACCAGATTGGCGCGTATGCGGCCGACGAGTTGGTCGAGCTTGCCCGCCAGCGATCGGTTACGCATGGCCTCCCCCCAGACCAGAACCGCGAGGGCGGCCACGCCTTCCTGGGCCGACTTGACCCGGATCACTTCGAGCAGTTCCGCCATGACCGCCCCCATGGACTGGCCCTGCCGGTTAGCGGCGACGGCGAGCGTGATGTCGAGGACATCGCGCATGTTCTCCTCGGCGATCGCGAGGATCATCTCGTCCTTGCTGGTGAAGTGCCGATACACCGCCCCTGCGGACAGCCCCGCCTCCGCGAACAGGTCCTGCATGGACGTGGAGTGGAAACCGTCACGGAGGAAGCAGCGGCGCGCCGCGCTCAGGATCTGCTCGCGGCGGGCGTCCATGTGCTGCTGGGTGACTTTGGGCATGAGTCCACCCTAGCAAAGAAAACGAACATTCGTCTTGACGGCAATCGAGGCGGCCAGTCAGACTGAAAGTCAAAGAAAACGATCATTCCTTTTATGAGAGGGTGGGTTGTGAGGAACCCCTTGTCAGGACACCCGGCATGGCGGGAAGTGGTCATCGCGGCAGTGGCACTGCCCCTGGTGATCACCGCGGCGGTGATGGCGTTCGCCTGGCCCGCGGGTCGGATCTCACCGCGCGACGTCCCGGTCGGGATCGTGGGGACCGGGTCGGCCAGCCAGCACGCGGTGGAGGCACTCACCCGTGCGAAGCCCGGCGCGTTCGACTTCCACCTCTACGCCGACCGGCAGGCCGCGCGCTCGGCGATCAAGAACCGGGATGCCTACGGCGCCTTCGCCATCTCCGGCCACAGCATCACCGTGTTCAAGGCCACCGCCGCCAGCTCTTCCGTGGCCCAGCTTCTGACCGAGGTCGGACAACAGCTGGCTGACAAGGCCACCCAACAGATCGCCCAGCGGAAGGCCGCCGGTGCACACTCCCCGGCGAGGGCCCACAAGCACGCAGCCGCCGAGCCGGGCGCCGTCCGTCCGGGTGCCGTCCAGCAGAAGGCCGCCCGGCCGGGAGCCGCAAGTGCTGACGCCTCCGTGCCGATCCTTCTGAAGGCGATCGACGTGGTGCCCGTCGCCGCGGAGGACCCCCGGGGTGCGGTGTTCAGCTCAACGGTCTTCCCGCTCACGATCTGCGGCATCCTGATCGGGGCGTTCGTCGCGATGGCTCGTGGCCTCGTACGCTCGCGGCACCGAGTACTGACGCTTCTCGTCGCATGCGCTGTCGCGGCCCTGGGGGTCAATCTCGTGGCCCAGGGCTTCCTCGGGGCACTGCCCCACCATCACGTGGCCACCTGGGCGATCCTGTCGCTCGACCTTCTTTCAATCAGCGCCACCGCTGCCGGCGTGATCCGACTCCTCGGGCCCGGGGGCCTGGGGCTCAGCGCCGCGGTCATGGTCTTCGTCGGGAATGCCTTCTCCGGAGCCACCTCTGCCCCGGAAATGCTTCCCAAGGGCGTGGGCCACATCGGTCAGTGGCTGCCCCCCGGCGCCGGAGCGAGTCTGCTTCGCGACACCACGTACTTCGACGGCAACTCCGGCGCCGGCCATCTTGCCGTCCTGGCCCTGTGGAGTGTCTGCGGGCTCACAGCAGTCATGTTCGGCCACTGGGTCACCGGGAAACCCCGTGGGACGCAGCCCGGTGTGACGGCTTCCGGGGAATTGCTCCCGGCTTTGCCGGGATCCGGCGAGATTTTGTCGGTTCGGCGTCACGCGCACGCCCACGCCCGTCGCCATGACGGTGACGGGTGATGCCGAGCACTTCATGCTCGATCAGGTCGGGACCACACCGCCACGCAGGGGCGCGGCCCGGCCGACACACGGGCCGACTCCCTGCACGAACACGACCACGGAGCACTGCGCAAGGTGCTGAAACCGCGGTGCCTCGCGCCGTACCGGAACGGATACACACCATGACCACCCTTGAACACTCTCAACCGGTACGCCGGTCCGAGCATCCGCAGTCAGCCGATGGCTCTCCGGCCATCACTCGGGCCTTCGACCTGCTCAGCAGGCGCTGGAACGGCTTGATCCTCATGGCCCTGGCCAAAGGCCCGGCCGACTTCGCACAGATTCGCGAGCGCGTCCCCGGCATCAGCGACCGCATGCTCGCCTATCGCCTCCGGGAGCTGACCGCGATCGGCCTGATCACCCGGAACATCCGGCCCGGGCGGTCATCGCGAACCCGCTACGCACTCTCTGCGCATGGCAAAGCCTTCCTCGTCCCCCTGGCCGTTTTGTTCTTGTGGGCAGAGGATCACCTTCCACCGAGCGGCTCGTCAGCATCGGATCAACCGACTACGCCAGGTTGCTGAGCTCTCTTCACGCACAGGCAGGAGGTTGGAGGAGGACACATGCCTCCGGCGAGGGATCGGCCGGCACAGGATTTGATGGGGGCACAGTTCTCGACGGCCACGCGGTGATGTTCTCCACCTGGTGTCGGAACGGCACCACCCGATAAGAGATGCTGGCGCCGGGAATCGGTATTGCTGGATCCGCACCCTGACCGTATCGCGAGTCAGCCTTCGGAGGGACGGGGGGCGCGCTTGTGCGCCCGTTCCTTCAGCTCCTCCTCGTCGACCAACGTGAGCATCGGCTGACCCGGCGCGCACAACATGGTCACCACGAACTTGGTCGACGCGTCCGACAGCGCGTTGCCGTCCTGGTAGTGGATCACGTCACCGCCTGGCTCCCAGAACGTTCCACCGGCCTCGACCACGCGCTCTGGCTCGCCCTCAAGTTCGAACCGGAGTGCGCCCTCCATCACGTAGCCGAACGACGGGCCCGAATGGCGATGCGGAGGGAGCCCGGGGTGACCGGGAGGCCAGTCGACGAGGATGGTCATTCCCGAACCGCCTTCGGGAAAAAAGGGCGGGGTGACTTCCTGCAACAACTTGACTTCGGGCGGCAAGGAGACCTGAGCGGTCCCGAGCCCTGGGTTCTTCTCCGACATGTACCCCACCTCCGTAAGCCCTCCCGAAATGGACGGTCTCGCGTCAGCCACTACAGCCCGGACCACTCGTTCGGCGGTGGCCAAGGTCGCCGGTTTCCGGCTGACAGGCCGTGTGCCCTTCTGCCTCTCCCAAACGGTCTCGACACCACCCTGCATCCCGTCGGCGGCCGCCACAATCCGGGAGCCGACGGGCATCGTGACCGCATAGCGCCGTGTCATCGGCGGGCATCTCGTGCCGTACGAAGCAACACTTGCCCTGTCGTGATGTGCCGCGCCGCTCACGACCTCAAGCCGACGGGGCATCGAGGCGCTTACGGCAAGCACAAAGGGGAGACCGGCACTCAGCGCAGGAGCCGGTGACAGCGGAATCCTCATCCGACCGCAGCCGCCGCGCCTGGCGGGCGCAATGAAAGGACCGCCGGGCTGGGCCAGGACAAGCAGTGCGTGGGGATGTCAGGACAACCAGTCGGTGTAGCGGGTGGGGGCGAGGTGGGCGTCCGTGTCGGTAAGGACGTCGCCCTTGACGACGGCGAACATGCCGGCGGTGGGGTCGGTCACGACGGTACGGTGGTCGCCCTTGTGGGCCAGGGTGATCCGGCCCACCTCGTCCAGCGTGAAGACCTCGGGGCCGGCGATGTTGCGGACGCCGTTCAGCGGGGCGCCGGCGGCGACCTCCGCCACCGCGGAGGCCACGTCCTTGGAGGCGATCGGCTGGATCGGCGTGGCGGGCAGCCGGACGGTGTCGGCGTCAGCGGTCCAGGACAGCACCGCGTCCATGAAGTCCATGAACTGCGTTGCCCTGACGATCGAGTAAGGGATCGGTCCCGCCGCGAGGATCTTCTCCTGGAGCGCCTTGGCCCGGTAGTAGTCCAGTTCCGGCACCTGGTCCACGCCGACGATCGAGAGAATGACGAAGTGGCCGACGCCGCCCTTGTGGGCTGCGGCCAGAAGGTTGTCCATCGAGGTCTGGAAGAAGCCCAGAGAGGCTTCGTCGAAGGTCGGGGAGTTCGTCAGGTTGACGACGACGTCCGCTCCCGCCGTCGCCTCCTCCAGTCCCTGACCGCTGATGACATCGACTCCGGTGGACTTCGAGTGCGGCACCGCCTCATGCCCGGCCGTGGTCAGATTCCTCACGACCTGTGAGCCGATCAGCCCGGTGCCGCCGATTACTGCGATCTTCATGACATGCCTTCCGTAGTGATTACACACGCAATGTGGCATATGAACCGTTATATGGATGCGCCATCAAACGGTTCGTCTTTGATGGAGGGCCGGCGTCAGAGACCGTCGGCGAACGTGACCGTCTCATCGAGCGGCGCCCGGCCTATACGGGCGTCACCCGCTGTGACGTCTTCGAACCCGATCGACATGCCACAGAAGAGGACGAGTCCGTCCGGGGGGGACAGGACTTCCGCGACGGTCTTGTGGTACTTCGCCCAGGCCATCTGCGCGCAGCTGTGGAGCCCTTCGGCACGGAGCAGCAGCATGACGGTCTGCAGATACATACCGACATCAGCCCATTGGGGTGAACCCATGTCCTTGTCGATGTAGCAGAACAGGGCGGCGGGCGCGCCGAAGCAGTCCCAGTTGGCGGCGGCCGCCCGCTGGCGCGCCTCAAGGTCCTCACGCGCGATGCCGAGCGCCCCGTAGCGCTGCTTGCCGAAGGCAGATCGGCGCTCGCGGTACGGAGACTTCAGTTTCGGCGGATACATCTCATACTCCGGCGCGTCCCATGGGTCCCCCAGGGCCAGGCGCTCGCCGGCGCGCTTCTTGAGTTCGGCCAGCGGCGCGCCGGTCACCATGTAGGTGTGCCACGGCTGCAGGTTCGACCCGGACGGCGCCCAAGCCGCAGCGGACAGCACTCGCTCCAGCTTTTCCCTCGACACGGGCTCGTTGGTGAACGCGCGCACCGCGCGTCGGCTCGTAACCGCCTCGTAGACGTCCATGACCACCCGCCTCCATCTGCTCAACGGGCCCGTCTTCGTTACACCTAAGATAGTATCACTCGATACGATATCGATCGCAACATATCGGGCCGTGAATGCCCATTCCTGCCTCGGGCACTGCATCTACGGGAAGGTCCCGACCATGCCGCTGCAGGAGCTCGCGGAGCTCCTCGTGCCCTGGCCATGCATCGTGGGACGGCCCATCCAAGAGGTCACACGCCGACCTCGGCGCGTGCACCCTCTGCGAGCGGTGCCCGTGGCGCCCTGCGCCGGGGCAAGGAGGTCCCGACCTGAGGTTCACCGATGCTCGGCCTGTCGGCAGGATGCGTATCGGGACGACGATGCTGCTCGGCGAGGGTGTAAGCACACCGCCGTCCATGCGTGTGCCGTGGCACCCGCGCGGATCCTCAGCCCCGTCGGAGACACTGGCCAGCTGCCCGTCGCGAGGCCGACACGCACCGACGACGGCCACGACCCTCAAGGCAACCTCGCTGTGGAAGCCTCATGAAACCAAGCGCGCCGACGCGGCCGACAACCGGTACGCCGGCGTGCTTACGCCTCGTCGTCTGCCGGGTAAGCAAGCCGGGCCAGCAGATCCCTCAGTTTCTGGGCTTCCCTGGGCCGCAATTCCGCAACCAGACGCTCAGCCAGTGGCTCCGCAGCGACGTGGACCGCATCGTACAGCTCCAGCCCCTGAGGAGTGATCTCCACTGCCCGCACCCGCCGGTCCCCCGGAACGGCCTTGCGCATGGCTAGGCCCTTCCGCTCCAGGTCGTCTACGACCCGCATGATTCCGGCCTTGTCCGACCCGGTCGCCGCCACCAGGTCCCGCTGCACAGTGGGCCCCCGATTGACCAGCTCGATCAGCACCGCGAAATGCCGCAACTCGAGGCCGAGCGGCCGAAGCGCCTCCCCCATCACCGCGGCCGCACGCCAGTGCGCCCGGCGCAGCAGAAGACCGAGAGCGAAAGGCGACGTATCCCCGGGGCGGTCGGTCGCACGCGAGGCGGGGGTTCGGCGAGGAACGTCAGCAGCCATAAGGCCACATTATCATCCGATACGGTATCGCCTGAAACTACACGATTGTCCCCCGTCCGCTGCGACAGCGACCGGAGGTCGGAGCCCATGGGCGTGAGTGACCTGGGACGCTGCCGGCGCGAGGCCCGCGGAGAGACGGGGAGTGGGAGTGGCACGAAGGAGGCAGGAATGAGCCAGACGGCGTTGCCGTGGACTTCACCGTGCAGAGAGACCACCTTTCCGTCAACGGCGGATGGACTGCTTAGTCTCTCGTGCCGCTCGCCGAGCGGCGGCAATCAACTGTGTTTGCCGGCCGCGTTGTTCATCCGGATGAAGCGACAGGGCCACGCACCCGACCACGGTCCCTTCCGGACCGAGTACGGGCGCTGCCAGACAAGCCATTCCCGGCTGAGCTTCCTCAACGTCCAGGGCGACACCAGATCGCCGGATTCGCCGGAGTTCTGCGTCGAGTCGTATGGGGGACGCGATCGTCGTGGGCGTAGGCGTGGGTGCGCGGATCAATCCCGACGCCGAGAACAGGACGCTCCTTGCCCCGGGCTGTGACTGTCCTGACATCCGCGATCACCAAACCGTCCATCTAAAAGGACACAAAGTTGGCCACGGCCCGGCGCGCCACAGGCGCGCGAGCAGCTCGTCGATGCCGTCGTCCAGACCCATCTGCCGCTGGAACGAGCGGTACGGGGCGGAGACCTGGTAGCCGATTACGTAGCGCCGTCTGTGCGTACCAGGTATCCCCGCTCGGTGAGCGGGATGACGGCGCCCATCTCGCCGCCGTGGCCGGCCACGTCGCCTTGGCCGTCCCCATCGACGTTGAGCCGCCGCACCCGCCGGGCACCCGTCACCGGTGTCTGCCACACGCCCATGCGGACCGTCGCGCCATGCCAGGAGACATCCTTCGGCAGCCCCACGTTGACTGATACAAGGCGTGCCACGTCCGCACCTCCTCGGAAAGCGGCACATCCCCGCGCGGTATCCCTGCTGCACGAGGAGGGCGGGACCGAGTCGGCCACCGCTTGCGGGGGGAGCGACCCGGATCCTGCTGGCTGTCAGTGTCCGAAGGCCGTGCGCAGAGTGCGGATGGCCTGCTCGATCGCGGCATTCGCGGCGTTCGTGGGACGGACGGGATTGAGCATCATGAAGTCGTGGATGACACCGTTGTAGCGGATGCTGGTGGTGTCCACCCCCGCTTCGGTCAGGCGGCGTGCATAGGCCTCACCCTCGTCGCGCAGCACGTCGTTCTCGTCGACAATGACCAGGGCCGGCGGCAGCCCGACGAGCTCCTCCCGGCTGGCCCGTAGCGGCGAGGCCGTGCTCTGCGCGCGCTCGTCGGGATCGGTGGTGTAGGCGTCCCAGAACCAGGCCATGCCCTTGGCTGTGAGGAACGGCCCGTCGGCGAATTCGCGGTAGCTGTCGGTGTCCTGAGCGGCGTCTGTGACCGGGTAGTACATCGACTGGTGGATGAAGGTGACGTCGCCGCGCTGCTTGGCCAGGATGGCCAGGGCGGCGGCCATATTGCCGCCGACAGAATCGCCGGCAACGGCCAGCCGGGAGACATCCAGCCCATGCTCGTCGGCGTTGCGGATCAGCCACTGAGCGGTGGCGTAAGCCTGCTCGAGGGCGACCGGGTAGCGGGCCTCAGGTGAACGGTCGTACTCGACGAATGCGACGACGGCGTCAGCACCGACCGCGAGCTCGCGCACCAGGCGGTCGTGCGTACCCGCGTTGCCGAGGATCCACCCGCCACCGTGAACGTAGAGGACGACGGGTGCTCCCTGCCCTACGTCGACGGGCTTGACGATACGTGCCCGCACCTCCCCCACGTCGGCTGGCAGCATCACCCACTGCTCGGTCACGTCCAGCTTGTCGACCGGTGCGGCCTGAATGTCGTCGAGGACCTTGCGGGCTCCCTCTGGGCCCAGCTCGTAGAGGAAGGGAGGCTTCGACGTGGCGTCGGCGATCTCCTGCGCGGCAGGCTCAAGGATCAGCTTGGCCATGATGTTCATCCTTCGATGTCGAGTGCAGGACCAGAGAACCGCGGTGCGATCAACGCAGTGCACAACGCTGTCGCCGGTGGGCAGCCGGTCAGAGAGGCGGGCCCTCACCATGCGTGCTTGCGTCGGGATGATCGGATGGTGCGGGAAGAGGCCCGGCCCTGTGCAGCGTAGGAAGACGTCCGGCACCCGGATGACAATGCGCGCACCCGCTTGATGCACCTGCGTGCACGTCTGCCACACTACGCCGCAAACGCCGGTGTCGCGGGGCGTCAGCCCTCTGGCCGGGAGTCGCACACCGGCATGCTGACAGGGCGCGGGCGGACGAAATGGGTGGCTGGTGCGGGCTTGAGTGTCGTGGCACACCACCACGGCTGGCCTGAACCACTTGGCACCGTGACCCCGCTGAGCCTCGTCGTCCAGCTCCCGCTGGAACAATGACAAGACAGACGGCTGGCATTGGCGTGACGTGAACGCGCTCAGGAACTGATCCGCCGATGAGGATTAGGGCCTGCGCAAGGCCGTGATCAATCAGAGGAGCGGAGGCTGGGGAGCCAGATGACCGCGCCGCGACCTCCCGGGCCGCGTAGCGCCTGAGGCTGCGCACTATCTCGCGCCGGGTCTTGCCCTCCTTGCTGCGGCGTTCGTAGTAGTCCCGGGTGCGCGGGTCGACGCGCAGGCGGGTCTGCACGATCCGGTGCAGGGCCGCGTTCGCTTGCCGGTCGCCGCCACGGTTGAGACGCCTGTACTGGCGACTGCCCGAGGAACGCTCGACGGGGCTGACCCCGCACAGCGCTGCGAACGACGCCTCACTGCCCAGGCGTTCCGGGTTGTCCCCCACCGTGATCAGCAAAGTGACGGCCGTGTCCGGACCGATGCCCACCACCTCGAGCAGCTGCGGAGCGTGGCGCTCCACCAGCCGGGTCAGGCGGCCTTCCAGGTCCTGGACCTCTTCGCTGAGCTGCCCGATGCGCCGGGCAAGGAGCCCCAGGGTCACGTGGGTGGCGTGGAGCACCGATCCCTCGCCGGTCTCGTGGTTCAGGCTGTCGTCGACGAGCCCTGCGCACGTGCGGATGAGCTCTGCGTTGCCCAGCCCTGCCAGTTCCTCCCTCAGCTGCGGATCTGCACGGATGAGGACGGCCTTGAGCCGGCTGATCGTCTGGGTGCGGTCCTTGACCGCCGAGTCCTTGGCCAGCTTGTACATCCGGCGATCTCCACCGGCCCGTCGCCCGTCTTGGACTGAGCGCGCGCCCGCCCGCTCAGCACCGCCCGGGCCGCATTCTCGGTATCGAGCGGGTCCGACTTGCCGTGCCGACGGCGGTCGGCCCGGTCGAACCGGTTCACATCGAAAACGTCCGGTCTGGAGGTGAGCGTCTGCAGAAGCCTGGAGAACGTCGCAGACACCGAGCACGACGCGGGTGATCACTTCATCACCGCCCTGCTGCTCGAGATCGCCGACCACGGCACACAGGTCGAGATGCTCAATATGGGCCACCCGCCGCCCCTGCTGCTGCACGACGGCCAGGTCACCGTCCCTGCACGCACGGCGCCCGGTACCCCCCTTGGGCATGTGCGAACTGTCCGTCCCCAGCCACCGCGCCGGCCCCTTCACCTTCGAGAACGGCGACACGCTGCTGCTCTACACCGACGGCGTCATCGAAGCCCGCTCACCCGAAGGAGCCTTCTATCCCCTCACCGAGCGCGCCGCCTCCGGCCCCACGTCCGGACCCGAGGCCCTGATCCGCCACATCCACCGCGACCTGCTGAACCACATCGGCCACGAACCCGCAGACGACGCCGCTCTCCTGGCCATCGAACGCTTCGGCGCCCACCACCTCCACCGACCGCACACCCCAGCCCGCCCCCTCGACGGCCGCCGCCGACTCGACTCCGGCCCAAAGCCGGTTGCGGAGAACCCTTCCTGAGCCTTCGACCCATGCCGTCGTGATCGTCTTGCCGACGCCCAGCAGGGCGACAAAGCTGGCAGTGGGAAGAAATCGAACAACCTCAGAGCGGAGAAGGAGCCAGCAGACCGACCAAAAGAGGATCAAAGGGAGAGGGAGTCATGACGACGCAAAGGTCCGAGACGTCGGCGACTCCGGCGGACGCGACTCCGAGAGTGGTCAGACAGCCCGACGGTTACGGCAAACGGGTCGGAGAGGTGGCGGAAATAACCGTTCTCTTCGACGCCAAGCCGGGCGGGGCGGAGAGGTTCCGGCAGAACGCCGCCAAGATCCAGGACGACGCCTTTCGCTACGAAAAGCTCGTCGGTACTGTCCACGACTTCCGCGTCACGTTCATCAACAATGACACTCAGGTCATCGGCGCGGTCACCTATGACGGTGACTTCAAACCGTACATGGCTGACATCTTCGCCAACGCCGCGCCATGGTTCGATGAGATGTTCGAAGGTGTCGCGGAGGGTTATCCCGGGGCGTCCGATCCGCACATCGTCGACTGGTTGGCGACGAAGATCGTGGAGGCCGACATGTGGTACGCCTCCAATCCGACCATGACGGTCCGGGACACCGCCAAGGCACAGAAGGTCACGCAGGCGTTCGACACGCTGCTGGATGCGGCGGCCGACTAGCGACACGGCCACCGTCGGTCGAGGCCCCCTCGGCGACCGGTCCGCCGGAAGGCAGGCCCCTCCCGCAGGAGTCGTTTTCCGTCCCAGGTGCCGTGACCGTGGCACCTGGAACATCATCCAGGCGGCCCGGCAACGGCGCGCGATCGCCGGACCTGGCCCTTCAGCGAAGGTCGCACCGTCATGTCCGACCATCTCTCCGGCTTCCGCGCCGAGGTCGATCCAGCCATTGATCTCGCCGATCTTTACGTCTTTCCCAGCCCATCCCAAACGGGTCGGCTCGTGCTTGTCATGGATGTCTTCCCCAATGCCCGCCCGGGGGCTCTGTTCTCCGACGCGGCCAGCTACCGGTTCCGTATCCGTCCTGCCGCCGTTGCGGCGGCTCATTCCGGTGCGCTCTTCGAGGTGGGCGCCGATGAGTATGCGTTCACCTGCACGTTCTCCGGCCCGGTTGAGTCGGACGCCGGCGGGGAGGTGACGCAGTGGGGGACGTGTCTGCTCCCGGGCGGGGAGGCGGTTGCGTTCCAGGTGAACGATGAGCGGGGCGGCGAGGGCCATGGCGTGCGCGTCTACGCCGGGTTGCGGCTGGATCCCTTCTTCATGGATGTCGGCAAGGAGGTGGAGACGCGGGCGCAGCGGCGGCTCGCCTTCCTCCCGACGGGCACCAACTCGCTGGAAGGTGTCGATGTCCTGACCGTCGTCGTCGAGTTCGACGCGGCAAGGCTGCTCGGGCCGGCCTCGGGCACCGTGTTCGCCGTTGCCGCGGAAACCGTCACGGCCGGCCCCTACCCAGTGCGCCTCGAACGGCTCGGCCGCCCGGAGGTGAAGAACGTCCTAATGTCGGAGAACGGGGTGGACAACGGGAACAAGATCGTGGATCTGCGCGATCTCTACAACGAGGAAGACCCGTTCCGGCCGGGGCCGCGCTACCTGGGCGCATACCGCTCGCGGCTGAACGCCAACCTGACCTTCTTCGACGGTCTGGACGGCAAGCTCGACTGGCGGACGGACCAGGACGGGACGCATCCGCTGACCGACCTGCTGCTCGCCGACTTCCTGGTCGTCGACACGGCAAAGCCGTACGCCGAGGACAGCTACTTCGAGATCGAGCGCGCCCTGCTGGAGGGGCGGCCACACATGACCTGTGGCGGCCGCTCGCTCAACGATGACGTCATCGACACGCTGTACACGCTGATCGTCAATGCTTTCCACGGCCCGCGGGTCAGCGACGGCGTCGACCGGGCGACGGCGCCGGCCTCCCGTGAGTTCCCGTACCTGGCGCCGCCCAACCCCGACCCTCCTGTGCCCGTGTCCGTTCCTACGCCCGCGGCAAGCCGATGAGGAGCGGTTCCGCAACGGCCGACTGTGCGAGCAACGGGATGCGACCCGATCTTGCCGACGGTCCGGCGACGACGGCCGGCGTGATCGCGATGGGCAACCTCGACGCCCGCATCGAGGGCCTTACCGGCCAGGCCACACGGAGAAACCTGACCGCAGACGGGTGGGGCGAGTTGGTGGAGCTGACCGCCCTGCGCGGGCACGTGCTGGGCCGTATTGACGAGGGAGAGCACGCCGCGTCACTGGCCGAGGTGTTCGTCGACCAGGCACCGCACGATCCGCAGTCCCATATGGCCCGCGCCAGGCTGGCGGCCCTCTTTCATCGGTTTCCGGCAGCACTGGCCGATCTCGACGCAGCGGCTGCGCTGGGACTCGATCGGCGGAGCCTGGACGAGGAGCGGGCTGCCATCCACCAGGCGGTCGGGCGGTACGAGGAGGCGCTCGCCCTGCATCAGAACGTGCTGCAGCGACGGCACGACTTCAGCGCCCTGGCCGGCCTGGCTCGCTGTCATGCCGAACGCGGCGAGGTGGCCGAGGCCGAGAGGTGGTTCCTGGCGGCGAGACGCGGCTACCGCGGGGTGAGTCCGTTCCCTCTCGCGGTGCTCGAATTCCAGTGCGGGCAGGCATGGCTGTCCACGGGCGACCTCGCACGCGCGCGCATCTGGCTGGAGTCGGCCATTCGCCGACTGCCGCCGTACGTGCCGGCACAGGGCCACCTCGCCGAGATCGATACCGCCGAAGGCAGGGCCGCCATGGCGATCCGGCACCTGCGCGGACTTGCGCCGGCGAGTGACGATCCGCACTACGCCGCCCAGCTCGCCCGCATCCTGGCCACGCGGGAGCCTGGGGCCGAGGCAGAGTTCTGGCGCGCCCACGCCGCTGCTCGCTACGAGAGGTTGATGGCAGGCCATCCTGAGGCGTACGCCGATCACGCGGCGGAGTTCTGGCTTACGGTCGGCGCCGACCATCGGCGGGCACTTGACCTTGCCCGGCAGAACCTCGCCCTTCGGCCGACCCCACGCGCCCGTGCGCTCGTGGATCGCGCGACCTGCCGTGTCGGACAGCACCGATAGATCCGAAAATTGATACAAATCGGCCGAAGTCTGATCGAGGGGACGACATGACGACGGTCGAAGGCCCGGCCCTGCAGCTGGACGAGATCCAGGGCATTGTGCTGCGCACCCGGCCGTCACCGTACGTCGGCACCTACATCCTGCTGCGGGTGGACGACCCCGGCGCCGGCCGTGAGCTGATGGGACGCCTGGCCGGACTGGTCGACTCCGCTGCCAACTGGTGGCAGCCCCCGCTCCCGGCGCTCCTCAACGTCGCGGTGACGTACCGGGGGCTCGAAGCGCTCCAGGTGCCGCAGACCTCCCTGAACAGCTTCCCGGAGGAGTTCCGGCAGGGCATGGCGGCACGGGCCGAGTTCCTGGGCGACACCGGCGAGAGCGCACCCGCACACTGGGAGCCCCCCTTCGGCACCGGCCAGGTACACGTCGTACTGTCCCTCGTCGCCGCCGACCAGGAGTCACTGGCCGTCGTCCTCGAACGGGCCCGCCAGGCCCGCGCGCAGCTTCCCGGCCTTCACGTGGTGTACCGGCAGGACCTGTACCAACTTGCCTCGGGGCGCACCAGCTTCGGCTACAAGGACGGCATCAGCAACCCCGCGGTGGAAGGCAGCGGCGCGGACAACGCACCCGGTGGCGGTCCCACTCTCAAAGCCGGCGAGTTCGTGCTGGGCTATCCCGACGAGACCGGAAACCTGCCCCCGATGCCGGAGCCGGAGGTGCTGGGCCGTAACGGCACGTTCGTGGTCTGGCGGAAGCTGCACACACGCGTCGCCGCCTTCCGGCGCTATCTCCACGACAATGCCGGAAGCCCGGAAGAGGAGTCGCTGCTCGCCGCGAAGATCGTGGGCCGCTGGCCGAGCGGTGCCCCCTTGATCCTGGCGCCCGAGCACGACGACCCGGACCTGGGGGCGGACGAGCAGCGCAACAACGACTTCCTCTACGCGTCGGACCCGCATGGCGCGGTCTGCCCCCGTGGCGCACACGCCAGGCGTGCCAATCCGCGTGACTCGGAGATCATCGGGGACGTCGACCTACACCGCCTGATCCGGCGGAGCACCAGCTACGGGCCGCCGCTGCCGGCCGGCGTCCTGGATGACGACGGCGCCGACCGCGGCATCGTGTTCATCGCCGTCAACGCACACCTCGACCGCCAGTTCGAGTTCGTGAAGTCGCAGTGGTTCAACGACGGCAACTTCACCGGCCTCGATGTGGAGAAGGACCTGCTCACGGGCGACAACGACGGCACGGGCGTCTTCACGATCCCCCAGCGCCCGGTACGGCGTCGCCTGCATGGCGTCGAGCGCTTCGTCATCACCCGTGGCGGCGAGTACTTGTTCCTGCCGAGTCTCAGCGCGTTGCGTTGGCTGGCCAACCTTGGTGGCTGAGCCCGCCGTTGAAACGGTACGGGGCGCGCAGCCACCAGTCCCGCTCGGCACGCGTCACGTACGGGCCCGATGTCAGGTGAAGCGAGCGTTGCTGACGTCGATGGAGACCATGGTCTGTTCGAGGATCGGGCGGTTGTCCGCATCGCTTCGGTAAGCCCGGCGTTTGGTGGGCAGGCGGATCCCGTCCGCTGCCACGGTGTCGTAGACGTACTGTGCCGCGGCGAATCCGCCTGCGATGTCGACGTGATAGTCGTGCCGACGCAGGAGATGGTCGGGGCCGAAGTAAAAGTCCTGGTGAGTGCTGTGGCTGGCGATGTGGGGCGGGAAGGTGGCCCGCAATCCCCGCCAGAGTTCGTCCCCTACCCGCCATGGTTCGATCTCGGTGACGGCGAAGCCGGGCATCGCCAGCAGGAAGGGCGTGGTGAGATACGTCCACAGCGCGTATCCGTTGAAGTAGGCGCGGTCCAGTGGGTCCCACGGGGTGTTGAGGCCGTGCCCGGTGAACGACGTCCGCGGTTGGTTGCGTTCGGCCACGACGCGGCCGTCGACCTTTTCGATGCTGACTCGGTCGGCCGTGAAGTCGGTCTTCTGGTCGGGGGCGCCGAACGGCATCACGGAGGCGTGCTGCTCGTGCAGCCAGACGGTCATCTCCCGGGGGGTGGGGTCCTGTGGCATCCCCTTGATGACGAAGATGTCGCCACCGCTGACGATGGTGGCGCGAACCGTGGTGAGTGCGTTCCAGCGATCGAGGCCACCGTGGGCATCGAGGGCCTGTGCGAGCAACGTGTTCATGTCGGTCTCCTGCTCGGTCGTGCCAGGCGGCGGTTGCCGAAGGGCCACTGATCGGGCGGCCCCGCTTCGGCGACGCAGCCGCAGCCAGGCGGGCCGCGTGTTACCTCATCAGCCGGGCGGCTCTCTCATCGTTCACGGGTTCACCGGCGTCACGCACCTGGGCGCTGATCCCGGGGACGCTGTAAGTCCGGCCGGAACCGGCGTGGGCGGTGGACATCCGCCGGTCAGCCCCGCGTGCTCGGCGCCTGCGCGCGGGGTCGGTGCGGTCCGCCGGGGAGGTCGTAGGGGGTTTTCTCGTAGCACCCTTCGTGCAGACCCGCAGCTGGGTGCCGGTCTGCGGCGGCGCAGCCCCTGGCCGCCGGGCAAGCTGGAAGGCGGAGGTGGTTGCCGTGGCCGGTGAGACGCCCCTGATGATCGTGGATGGCAAAGGCGTGGTCGTGCAGTGGAGCCACCAGGCGGAAGAGTTGCTGGGGCGCCCGGCGGGCGACGTGGTCGGGCGGCCGGCAACCGACCTGGTCAGCCCGGTCCCCGCGCCAGGCGGTGATGCCGCGGGCTGCAGGCATGACGCCCTGCGTGATGTTGCGGCGCGAGCCGCCCGCCGTGGCCTGCGCGTGCAGCCGGTGCTGCGCGAAGACGGTTCGGTGACGTGGAGGATCTTCCTTCCACCTGCGAGGGGGATGGTGCCCGGCATGGAGACCGCGGTGCTCGAGGCACTGTCCGCCCACACGGCAGGGGCTCTGTTCGTGGTGGACGAGGAGTTGCATGTCGTGTCGGCCAACGCTGCCGCGCAGGCCCTGTCCGGCGCGAGCGCACGGCAGATCCAAGGACGCCCCCTGGCCGATGCGTGGCCCCTTTCCTCCCCCGGCGAACTGGAGCACATCCTGCGCCAGGCCATGGCGGACGGTACGCCGATGACGGACCACGTGATGCGGACCGACCGCGAGCCCCAGCACACGCACACCGTCTCGGTGCTGCCCCTGCACGATGCACCGGGGGCGGTGGTCGTGGCACACGACGTGACCGGTCAGGAGAAGACACGCCGCGCGGTCCAGGCCCTGTATGCCGTCCGGGAGCGGGTGGGACAAACCCTGGATGTGGTGGCCACCTGCCAGGGGTTGGTCGACGCGCTGGTCCCCGGGTTCGCCGACATCGCCGTGGTGGAAGTGGTGGAGCCGGTGGTGCGGGGAGAGGAACCACCACTGAGCCCTCTGGGGCGGGATGTGCCGCTGCGCCGGGCCGCCTTCAAGAACAGTGGCGGTGATCAGCAGGCCCGGGCGCATCCAGTGGGAGACGTCCGCGCGCTGCCGTTCCCGACCCCCTATGCGCAGGCCCTGGCCGACCTCAAGCCCCGCACGATCACCCTGGGCCCTGACACGCCCTGGCTGGCGGCCGATCCGGCGCGGGCCGAAGCGATTCGCGCATCCAGCGCACGCGCCCTGCTCGTCGCGCCACTGACGCTGCGCGGAAAGGTGCTCGGATTGCTGAGTCTCTATCGCGACCAGCGATCCGACGGTTTCGACGAGAAAGAACTCGCCCTCACCCTGGAAGTGGCCACGCACACCGCCCTGGGCATCGACAACGCCCGCCGCTACACCCGCGAGCACACCATCGCCGCGGCCCTGCAGCGCCATCTGCTACCCCCGGCACCTCGCTCGCAGACCGCGATCGAGACCGCCGGCCTATATGTGGCCGACGGCCGGGGGGCGGGGGGCTGGTCCAACGCCTGCGCCCTGCCCGGCGCCCGAACGGCCCTGGTGGTCGGGGAAGTCGCCGGCCACGGCATCCACACCGCCGTCACCATGGGGCAGCTGCGGACCGCCATGGCCTCGCTTGCCGCACTGGACCTGGGAGCCGACGAGCTCCTCGCCCGGCTCGACGACGCCACGGCACGTCTCGCACGGGAGCGGAGGGCGCTGCCACCCGGCGACCCCCTGCGCACGCAGCCCCTCAGCGCGACGTGCCTGTGCGTGCTCCACGACCCGTTCACTCTCACGTGCACCATCGCCTCCGCCGGACACCCCCCGCCCGTCGTCGCCGGCCCCGCCTCCGGCACCCGAGTCGTCGAGCTGGCCGCCGGTGGGGCCCTCGGCGGCGACGGAGGGCCCCCGTACGCCACCACCACCGTCACCCTGGCCGACGGAGACGTCCTCGCCCTCTACACGACCTCGCTCCTGTCCGCCGTACGGAGCCAGGACGGCACAAGCGACCCGCAGCCGCTCCGGCGCATGCTCGCCGACACCGACCGGCCCCTCCGGGACCTGTGCGACGACGTCCTGTACCGGCTGCGCGCCGACGCCCTGCCCGGCGACGCCATCCTGCTTCTCGCCCGCACCCACCCCTTCCCCGCCGACCACGTAGCCACCTGGCCGCTGGAGGGGGAGCCCACCGCCCCGGCCCTCGCGCGGCGCCACGTCCGGCACCAACTCGCGGCCTGGGGCGTGGACCAGGACACTGCTTACGACACGCAGGAAATCGTCAGCGAGCTGGTCACCAACGCGCTGCGGTACGGCGCCCCACCCGTACGACTGCGCCTCATCAATGACCGCACCCTCACCTGCGAGGTCCAGGACTACGGCACCTCTGCCCCGCGGCTGCGGCACGCACGGTCGGCCGACGAAGGCGGCCGTGGCCTGTTCATCTGCGCCCAGCTCGCACACAACTGGGGCATCCGCTACACCGACGACGCGAAAACGGTCTGGACCGAGCAAGCTCTCCCCTCACCTCGCCCGTAGGCCCCTGCGACGAGGAGTCGTGTACGAGGGCGCCCAGGCTCGCCCGCGCCTGCCTCCGGGCCGGGGAGCCTTGGTGTGGGTGGCGGCGCCTGTGAGTCTTCGGCGGCCGGCCGCGATCAGCGCAGGAAGACGCCGAAGACCATGTGGAAGAAGGCGTCGAAGGGAGCGGAGGATTTGTCGGCCCGGGCCGCGATCAGCGTGCCCTCCCAGGCGCTGAGGATGAACAGCGCGGCTTCCTCGGCGTCGAGAGAGGCGTCCAGCTCACCCGCTTTCTGGGCTTCGGTGAGCACCCGCAGGATGTGCGCGGCCCACCGCTGGAAGCCGCCCTGGACGGCGGAGCGGATCTCCTCGGAGTGGTCCGCCACCTCCGCGCCCAGGTTGCCCACCAGGCATCCGCGGGCGAAGCCGCTGGCGACCGTGTCCGCGCCCAGGAACTCGAAGTGCGCCCGAAGCCGCTCCAGCGCAGGACGTCCGGGCGTGTCGAGCAGGTCGAATCGCAATCCGGCGGCGTAGCGGCTCAGCGCCTCAAGGGCGCTCTCCTCCTTGCTGGCGAAGTGGTTGTAGAACGAGCCCTTGGGAGCCCCGGCCGCCGACGTGATGTCGCTGATGCCGGTGGCATGGAAGCCCCGCGTGCGGAACTGCTCCAGGGCTGCCTGCGCAATCTCCTCGCGCTTGGACGCGCGCGCCATCCTCACCACCACCTCTCGGTCAATATGTCCGGTCGCCTTGCCTCAGGTCAAACCCAGGCCACCGAGGAAGCGGCGCCCGCCCCCGACGCCACGTGGCCCACGGCTCCGCCCTCGGACCTGCTTGACTAAGTTTAAAGCGACCGGTCATATTGAAGTGACCGGTCATATTGGATGCCGGTCCCCGCCCCAGCCCTCGCCCTCCCCGTGTCGGCAGAGGCAGCACCGAGGAGAAGCGTCATGTCCGCGTACCGAGCCTTCGAGGCCGCCGGTGTCCACCAGCTCCGGCTCGTCGAGCGCGAGCTGGTCGACCCGGAGCCCGGGCACGTCCGGCTCAGGGTGGAGGCGTGCGGTGTCTGCCACTCCGACGTGCTGGCCGTGGAGGGACTGCGCCCCGACCCCTCACGCCCCGTCGTCCCCGGCCACGAGATCGTCGGCGTGATCGACGCCGTGGGCGCGGGTGTGACCGCCTGGCTGCCGGGCGACCGCGTCGGCGTCGGCTTCCTGAACGGGCACTGCTGGCAGTGCGAACCGTGCCGCCGCGGCGACTTCGTCAACTGCCTCGACCAGGAACAGACCGGCACCACCATCGACGGCGGATACGCGGAGGTGACCTACGCCCGCGCGAGCGGACTGGTGCGCATCCCCGACGGCATGCCCGCCGTCGAGGCGGCTCCGCTGCTGTGCGCCGGACTGACCACGCTCACCGCACTCCAGCAGGCCCCCACCCGCGCGGGCGCCCTGGTCGCCGTACAGGGGATCGGCGGGCTCGGTCACCTGGCCCTGCAGTACGCACGCAGCCTCGGACACCGCGTGGCCGCCATCGCCCGCGGCCAGGAGAAGGAGAAACTCGCCAGGCAGCTGGGCGCCCACGAGTACATCGACAGCACCCTCACCGACCCCGGCACGGCGCTGGCCGACCTGGGCGGCGCATCACTCATCGTCGCCACCGCCTCCAGCGGTACGTCCATGAACCCCCTGGTCCGCGGACTGGCCCCGGGCGGGACGCTGGTGGTCGTCGGTGCCGCCCCCGACCCGCTGACGGTCACCACGGCCGACCTGATCTTCGGCACCCGCCGCATCGCCGGCAGCCTGACCGGGTCGTCGATCCAGAACGAGGACAACCTCGCCTTCAGCCTCGCCCACGGCATCCGCCCCGCCACCGAGACCATGCCCTTCACCCACGCCATGGACGCCTACGAGCGGATGCTCTCGGGCAAGGCCCGCTTCCGCGTCGTCCTGGACATGAACGCCTGACCACGCCACCACCCGCGCCGCCGGGCAGGCGAGTCCCGGCCCGCGCCCTTGGCAATCCCCCTTGAGGTTCCCCCATGGCCGACATGGTCGACACGACAGAGCACACCAGCACGGCCCCGCGCGGCAGCGGGCCTGCGCGTCCAGCCGCCGAGATCGCCTCCGACGTCAACGGTCCGCAAGCGATCCGTGCCGCACGGATCAGGCTACTGTCCGTCTCCCTCGGCACCGCCGGCCTCGGCGGAGCCTGGCAGGCAGCGGCAACCACCTTTCCGCGCGCTCTGCAGGTCAGCGACGTCCTGTTCACCATCAGCGGTCTCATCTGGCTGGTGTTGCTGGCCCAGTACCTGCGCCATGGCGGGATCCGGTGGGGCAACCTGCGCCACGACCTGCGTCATCCCGGCGATGGCTTCACCCTCGGGTACGTCCCCATCATCGGCATGCTGATCACAGGACACTTCTCCCGGTTCGAGCCCACCGGGGCACGCTGGGTCTACGCGGTGTTCCTTATCCTGGCCGCCTTCATTGCTGCACGCCTGCTCGCCCACTGGCTCACGGGCACCCTGAGCACCACTGCTCTGCACCCGGGCTATCTGCTGCCCGTCTCCTCCGCGCCCTTCGTCGCCAGCGCCGTCGCCTCCAGCCTCAGACTGCCCGGCGTCGCCGACGCCGCCTTCGCGGTGGGGCTGCTGTACTGGCTCGCCTTCGGCACCGTCATCCTCGGCAGCCTCGTCACCGGTGGCCCCCTGCCCGGGCCCGCCCGCCCGGCTCTCACCGTCCTGACCATCCCACCGGCCACCGGCGGAATCGCCTGGACCGCCGCCCACAAGGGCGTCTTCGATGCCGTCGGCTACGGCTTCGCCGGGACCCTGCTCTTCACCGTGCTCCTCGTCGTCTTCCTCCTCCCCGAACTGCACCAGCCCGCGTTCCATCCGGGCCTGTGGATCTTCAGCTTCCCTATAGCGGCAAGCACCAACTTCGCGATCCGCTGGATCCACGCGTCCGCACTTCCCGGAGGGCCGACCCTCACCGGCATCCTCCTTACCGGTGCGACCTCGGCGCTGGGCCTGCTGGCCGCAGTCACCCTGCACCACCGCGCCCGGCGAACACTTCCCAGCTGACTTCCGCTCCGGCGGCGGAGAGACGCGCACGCCAGAGGAATCACCCCGAGCGCCCACCGGTCCGGCTGACCGGAAAGTGACAGCCCGCAGCCCCGGTATGCAACCCAGCAGACCCCGACCCCACCCGGCCAATGCGCCCTGCCCCACCGAAACCTCTCCAAGGAGCCCTCATGCCCACGCTCGACCGCCACGACGCCGTCTTCGTTCTCGACCTCGGCGACGGGGAGAACCGCTTCCACCCCGACTGGATCGCCTCGGTCCACACAGCCCTCGACGAGGTGGAGAAGTCCGAAGGCCCCCGCGCCCTGGTGACCGCCGCGACCGGGAAGTTCTACTCCAACGGTCTCGATCTCGATTGGCTCGCCGCGCACAGCGACGAGCGCCTGGACTACGTCAACTCCGTCCACGGTCTGTTCGCAAGGTTCCTGTCCCTCCCACTGATCACCGTAGCCGCGCTGCAGGGACACACGTTCGCCGCCGGAGCGATGTTCTCCCTGGCCCACGACTTCCGCCTCATGCGCGCCGACCGGGGCTTCTGGTGCCTGCCCGAGGCAGACATCAACATCCCCTTCACTCCCGGCATGTCCGCCCTCATCCAGTCCCGGCTGACCCCGCAAACGGCCCAGCACGCCATGGTCTCCGCCCGCCGTTTCGGCGGCCAAGAAGCCGCCGCCGCCGGAATCATCGATCAGGCCGTGGACGAGGGCGCCCTGCGCACCGCCGCCCTCGAACTCGCCCAGGCTCACGCGAGCAAGGCTGGCGACAGCCTCGGAACCATCAAGACGCGCATGTACGCCCATGTCCTCACCACGCTCCGCGACACGACCAACCCGACGGGCTGACGCCGTGCCGAGGCGGTCGCCGGCCCGGGCGGGGCACGAAAACTGCATGCCCACCTCCCGGCCGGTGATCGCCACCGTGCGGATGCGCCGCGGCTAGGCAGCCAACTCCGTGGCACCCCGAGTTCCGTCAGCGAGGGGCTGGCCCCCGCTCGTGAGGCTGACTGCACCGGTATGCGCAACCTGCGCGCCGACCCGCAGTTCTACACGGGCGCTCTCACAGCAGTTCCCACGCTTGCAGCCAACCGCCGCTGGTGGAGACGAACATCATGCGGCTCTCAACGGCGGGTTGTCCGCGGCCTTCTTCGCTCCACCGCGCTGGCAGCTGGGCCGTACTCCGGCGGGTGCGCGGATCCCACGCGTGCAGGACCCCAGTACGGTCACTGGCCCAGATCCGATCGCCCGCCATGAACGGCGTGGTGGTGAAGGCGCCGCCTGCGCTCTTGCGTCACAGCTCTCTGCCAGAGAGCGGATCGAGGACTACAAGCCGCCCTGGGTCGAATGCGGCGATGTAGACGGCGTCGCCAGCGACCAAGGGTCCGTACTGATGCGTCGGGCGACCTGAGTGTCAAACAACGGGTGTCCATTGTGCCCGTCCCAGGCCAGCGCCCGGCCGCACCCCGTAGTCAGATGAACCGTCGTGCGACGGTAAGGGCCCGGCGTCCCGAAGCCGGGATGCCGGGCCCCCTTACCTGGGCGCGATCAGGCGGGGCGGATGTTCTCAGCCTGCGGGCCCTTCTGGCCCTGCGTGACGTCGAACTCGACCTTCTGGCCCTCCTGCAGCTCGCGGTAGCCCTGGCTGGCGATGTTGGAGTAGTGGGCGAAGACGTCGGGGCCGCCGCCCTCCTGCTCGATGAAGCCGAAGCCCTTCTCGCTGTTGAACCACTTCACTGTGCCCTTGGCCATGACTGTCTCCTTTGAGGGAAACCGGGCACGCACGCTGCGCGACCGGGAGGTGATCGCCCTGGTCCGGAGAGGCGCTGAACAGCAAGAACGCCCGTGAGGCGATCACGGGCGAACGGAACTTCGGAACCACGACTGCTGATCACAACGCTATAACGGCATGACGGAAGCCGCTAGCGAAAACGCGCCAGCATCCGGCCCGGAACGAAGGGCTGGATCGCCCGTGAGGCTCGGCCGATGGTGATCAAGCAGCTTCGCGACCCTTTTTCTGCACAAGGCTGCGGCGAGGCATGGCCTCTCCCCGCCGCCGACTGTTCTCCGGGTGGGCCCCACCGATCATGCCCTCATCCCGGAATTCCAGTTCGGCGGCGCCACCGACCCGAGCCAACCGCATCTGGGCCATTCCCCCAGGCGAGTCCCCGGCTACGCCCCGCCCGCAACGCGCGCACGGGCATGCGCACGTCGCGGGCCACTGCACGGGACGACGCGAGTGGATAGCGCGAGTGCCGGTGAAGCGGTTAGATCGCGGGACTCATCGACTCAGCCGCCGCTCTTGCGCCTGAACGACCGCTGGCTCGCAGCCGGGCCGTGCGCCGAACGCACCTTCGATGTATCGGACTTGGCGGCAACATCAGCGGCATCCGCCTGCGCACCGCGCTTGCGCGCCAGGGCTTCGCGGAACTTGCGCTTGAGGTCGTAGTCGCCGTCGCTGTCCGGCTCCAGAGGGGACGTCTCGGGGGCAGCCGGCTCCGAACCTTCCGTAGATACGGGCTCTGCGGTCATGGTGACCTCCTGGGTTCGGGGGATGGGCAAGCACAGCTTGTCATGCCGGGCGCAGTGCCAGGCGCCGGCAACATCATCCTGCTCCGTTTCGGCGGGCATCTCTCCCGCGGCCAAAGGCGTTGATTTCGTGGGTGAGGCGCACAGGACGGCTTCGGGCCGGGCCGAGGGTTGTCGATCCCGTGGCCAGGCTGCCAGGGCAACGGCTCTCAGCCGTTGCGACGCACGAGGGCGGCCCTGCGGGCCTCGGCGAGCTTGCGGGCCTCGCCCGCCTTTCGGGACTTGCCGCCGGCGCCGCGGGAGGTGCCCTTGCTGGTGCCGAGGCCGCGGAAGGGAGCGTTGGTGTTCTTGGGGCGGGGGACGGCGGGCCCGCCGTCGAGCGGGATCCCGGAGGGAGTCTTGGCGCCGGTGATCCGGCTCAGCTCCGCCTCGCCCGAGCGCACCTTGGTGACGGTCGGCTCGATGCCGGCCCCGGCCATCATGCGGCTCGTCTCACGGCGCTGGCCCGCCAGCACGAGCGTGACCACGCTGCCGGACTCACCGGCGCGGGCGGTGCGGCCCGCCCGGTGCACATAGTCCTTGGCATCGGTGGGCGGGTCGACGTTGACCACGAGATCGAGGTCGTCGACGTGCAGGCCACGGGCCGCGACATTGGTCGCCACCAGAACGGTGATCTGGCTGTTCTTGAACTGCGCCAGGGTCCGTGTGCGCTGTGGCTGGGACTTGCCGCTGTGCAGGGCCCCGGCGTGCACCCCGCTGGCCCGCAGGTGCCGGGTGAGCTGGTCGACGGCGTGCTTGGTGTCGAGGAACAGCAGTACGCGGCCGTCGCGGGCGGCGATCTCCGTGATGACGGCGTAGCGGTCAGGGCCGTGGACGACCAGAACGTGGTGCTCCATCGTCGTGACCGTGCCCGCGGCCGGGTCGACCGAGTGGACGACGGGGTCGTGGAGGTAGCGGCGGACCAGTTGATCGACGTCGCGATCGAGAGTGGCCGAGAAAAGCATCCGCTGACCGTCGGGGTGCACCTGGTCGAGCACGTCGGCAACCTGCGGCTGGAATCCCAAGTCGCACATCTGGTCGGCCTCGTCCAGCACGGTGATTCTCACCCGTCCCAGGCGGCAGGCGTTGCGCTCGATCAGATCGTGCAGGCGTCCGGGGGTGGCGACGACCACCTCGGCTCCCTGGCGCAGCGCGGCGACCTGCCGGCCGATCGACGTTCCGCCGACGACCGTGGCGATCCGCAGCCGCAGTGCCTGGGCGTACGGCGCCAGCGCCTGGGTGACCTGTTGGGCCAGCTCCCGGGTAGGCACCAGGATCAGAGCAAGGGGCTGCTTCGGTTCCGCGCGCCGCCCGGCCGTCCGTGCGAGCAGCGGCAGGCCGAAGGCGAGCGTCTTGCCTGATCCGGTGCGCCCGCGTCCCAGGATGTCGCGCCCCTCCAGGGCATCGGGCAGTGTGGCGGCCTGGATCGGAAAGGGTTCGCGCACCCCGAGTTCGCTCAGTGTCCGCAGCACCTCCGTCGGCAGGTCCAGACCGGCGAAGGTGACGGCCGGGGGCGGCGCCGGGGTCGTTGCCTCGGGTTGGGCGGGACTGCCGTGCGCGATGCCGGAGTCATTGGGATGCTTCATAAACAGCCTTCCGCAAGGGAACTTACCGAGGAAGGCCCGGCAGGTTCGGACAGCCCACGCACAAGCCGAACGGAACAGACAGAATCGCCCACCGCGACGACCACGCAAAAGCGTGAGACTAACACACGGCATAACCTCGCGCCGCTGATACCGATCGCCCCTGTGTACGGGGCTGGCAGCGGGTCGGCCTGGAACAACCGTTCCCTTGGAGAACAGCCCCACCCCGCGGGCGAGCTGTCGAGCCACGCATCGAGCCTTACGAGCGGGGCGCCGGGCGGGGCAGCAGACCCCTGCTGCGGGTGCAGGTCAGCAAGCCGGACGCCGTCCGGCCCGATGCTGACCATTTGCTGACCCGGACGCGGCGATCAGCGCTTCGAGCTGCGAAGCTCCCAAGCGCTAGATCTTGGACTCATGCATGGTGCGCAGCATTCAGCACTCCTGGATGTTGCTGGCCATGAGGTTCGTAGCGCCGCTCGTCGGTGTCGACCTTCGAGTTGGTTGAAGCTCAACGATGGCGAGGTGCCAACTTCTGAGCTGATGCCGATCGGGGTCTTTGCCCAGCGGTGTGACCTCCAGCGCGTTGCGGTTCTACGCCGACTCCGGGCTGCTGCCCCCCTGCCGAAGTCGACCCGATCTCGGGCTACCTCTACGACAGCCCTGACCAGGTGGCGCGCGCGACCGTGCTGCACCAGTTCCGTGAGATTGCCATGCCCCGCGCTGGTGTCGAGGCGGTACTGGGTTCCGGGGCTGCCGAGGTACCCCGGCTGCTCGATGAGCATGTGTCGAAGGTCGTGGGAGACGCGGCGGCCGCACAGCAGAAGGCTGCTGTCATCAAGTCCGCGCTCGGGAACGTGTCGGGGCTTCCGATCACGGCGCTGAAGGGTCCCGTGCTGGCGGACGCGGTCGAGCAGGTCCTGATCGCGACCGCACGCGAGCCCGGCATGCCGGTGCTTGCCGGCCTGCGTATCGAGGCGAGGCATGAGGCGGTCACCCTGACCGCGACTGACCGATACCGGCTCTCCACCCGAACCCTGGTGCCGACCGAACCACCGAGGCAGACATGGGCCGGCACGGTCAACGGCGATGAGATGCGGGCCGCGGTCGCCGATATCCGCCGCAGCGGGCTGGTGCGACTGGCGCACGGGATCTGGCTCCGCGTGGCCGACCGGGAGGACCGGCATTGCCGTTTGCTGCTCGAGGAGTTCCCCGACTAACGGCTGATGCTCGCGTCACTGGGCGAGGTCACCACCCGTGTGACGGTCTAGGAACTGCTCCTGCGAGCCCTGGAAGAACACCCCGGCGAGCACATCGCGGCAGACCGCTGGCGCAGGACATCACGGCGCCAGGGCAGAGGAGACCACACACACGCAGAGCGCGGCGTCCAGCGGCTCCTGCAAGCCGGCCACCACGCAGCGAAGCCGGTGCCTCGCCAACCGGCACACCGCGTCATCCCGAAGGAATGCGAAACTCGAATTCGGGACGGTCCCACGGCACGGCGGGCGGGTTCGCAAACGCGGTCCCGGTCCGCACCGCGCCAACACGGTGATAGAAGTCCTCGGCGGGAAGGTGCGACACGACCTTGACCCGGTCGAGCCCGGCGGCACGGGCCTCGGACTGCATGTGCGCGACGAGCAGCCGTCCAATACCCCGACCTTGCGCTTCGTCGGCGACGAACAGCAGGTCGAGCTCCGGTGGAGCGAGGATGAGCGAGTAGAACCCGAGGACCCGGCCGCCATGCTCGTCGGCGCCGACGGCCACAAAGGCGCGGTGGGCCTCGATGTAATCAGCCCGACCCGGTAGCCTGCGGCTGCGGCTGCGTACTTACCCGCGTAGGCGCCTGAGCCACGCACGAGCCGCGTGAGCCGTTTGGCATCCCGCCCAACAGCCCTCCGTATCGTGATCGGCTGGCCGATCGGGGAAGCGCGTGAACTCATCGGGAGAGTATTTCGCACCGCCGCGAGCCGTCGTGCGGCGGGTCGGATGCTCGGGCAGGATTCCTGCACCGCTCCCGGGGACCGCCTGCCCGGGCCCCGGGGTGGCTCCCAAGAGGACAACCGAGTGCAACGGCCCCCCGCGCCGGCGTTGCAACCCACCTGTTCGGAAACCCCGCCAGGCCGCACCCGCGGGGCTTCTCGTCGCACGCCGCTCTCACACGCCTATCACCGACTGCGTCGACTCCCCCGCTCAGAATGCCCTGACCTGGCATTACGCGCTCACCTTGGACTGGCCTGGACGCCCACAGACGATCTCTACAACCTGTGCCATGTGGTACCGCACACGCAGGCGACCCCCATAAGGCGTCGCGCCCTTCCTGCCCTCAGCACCTCCCACGCACACGAAGCCGAGGACAGGAAAGGTCCGGACCATACGCGGAACCAACCAGGACGCAAAGGTCACCGCTTACACCCTGCAGTTCAGGGGCTCGCAAGCGCTGAACCACCAGCAGACGAGAATCTGCTGGGCCGAACGCGTACCACGCGCAGGCGCAACCCCTTGTCTGCCCGCAGAGCCGAGCCGCATAGCCGGGTCGGCCTCTCAGCCAGCTCGCCTACCACGCAACGGCCCTGAGCCGATCAGCCCCAAGATGTCCGAGTTCAACGGAGCGTAGTCAGCACCAAGTCAGCACAGGAGTCAGCACCGCACCGTCAAATCACCCCGAACCGTGCATCCCGGACAGCACTCGTTTCGACCACCTCCGAGCCCCTGAACCGCCCTTCCATGAGCCGGCATGGTGGCGGCACGCATAGCCAATACCCGAACTATGGGGCCCCACCACATGTGCCCCTGACCTGCGTCTTCCTACCGTGTGCCGACACGTACCCGTCCCCACCGCACACGAGGAAGTGGCGCACATGGCCTCCGGAACCACCGCTCCCCCACCCCCCGCCAGCCTCCCCAGAATCGTCGCCGCCAGCCTCATCGGCACCACCATCGAGTGGTACGACTTCTTCCTGTACGGCTCCGCCGCCGCGCTGGTGTTCAACAAGTTGTTCTTTCCGGACTCCGACCCGCTCGTCGGGACGCTGTTGTCGTTCCTGACGTATGCCGTGGGGTTCGCGGCCCGGCCGCTCGGCGCGCTCGTGTTCGGGCACTACGGTGACCGGCTGGGGCGCAAGAAGCTGCTGGTGCTGAGCCTCGTGCTGATGGGCGGGGCGACATTCGCCATCGGGCTGCTGCCCACGCACGCCACCGTCGGGAGCGCCGCGCCCGTGCTGCTCACCCTGCTGCGGCTGGTGCAGGGATTCGCGCTCGGTGGCGAGTGGGGCGGCGCCGTCCTGCTGGTGTCGGAGCACGGGGACGCCCGGCGGCGCGGCTTCTGGGCTTCGTGGCCGCAGACCGGCGCGCCGGCCGGGCAGCTGCTCGCGACCGGTGTGCTCTCGCTGCTCACCGCCGTACTGTCCGACGACGCCTTCGGCACCTGGGGCTGGCGGGTTCCGTTCCTGCTCTCCGGGGTGCTCGTGCTCGTCGGCCTGTGGATTCGTCTGTCTGTCGATGAATCGCCTGTCTTCAAGGAGGCGTTGGAGCGCGCCGAGGCGCGACGGAGCGGCGAGGAGGAGAAGCTGCCGCTGGTCTCGGTGCTGCGGTACCACTGGCGGGACATCCTCGTGGCGATGGGCGCCCGGATGGCGGAGAACATCAGCTACTACGTCATCACCGCGTTCATCCTCGTCTACGCCACCACCTCGGCCGGCGTCACCAAGCAGACCGCGCTCAACGCCGTACTCATCGGCTCCGCCGTGCACTTCGCCGTCATCCCGGCCTGGGGCGCGCTGTCCGACCGGGTCGGGCGGCGGCCCGTGTACCTGCTGGGCGCGGCCGGTGTCGGGCTGTGGATGTTCCCGTTCTTCGCGCTCGTGGACACCGGGTCGTTCGGGTACCTGATCCTGGCCGTGACCGTCGGACTCGTGCTGCACGGCGCCATGTACGCGCCCCAGGCCGCGTTCTTCGCGGAGATGTTCGCGACCCGGATGCGGTACTCGGGCGCGTCCATCGGCGCCCAGTTCGCCTCCGTGGCGGCCGGTGCGCCCGCCCCGCTCATCGCCACCGCGCTGCTCTCCGACTACGACAGCTCCACCCCGATCGCGCTGTACGTGATCGCCGCCGCCGTGCTGACCCTGGTCGCCGTGGCTCTCGCGCGCGAGACGCGGCACCGGGATCTCGCCGAGGTCACGGCCGAGGACGGCGAGCCCTCCGGGGCGAGTCCGGCCGCCGAGGCGCGGACCGTCTGATCGGGCTCCGTCGGGCACTGTCGCGCTGACCGGCCTCCGTGCGGGGCCGGTCAGTGCCGTCCCGGCACCGCCAGACGGTGCAGCCGCAGGGCGAGTTGGATCTCCAGGGCCCGGGCCGGGGTCTGCCAGTCCGCACCGAGCAGGCGGCCCACGCGCTCCAGCCGCTGCGCCACCGTGTTCACGTGCACGTGCAGCGCGTCCTTGGTGCGGGCCGGGCTCATCCCGCCTTCGAAGTACGCGTCCAGGGTGCGCAGCAGCTCGGTGCCGCGCCGCTCGTCGTACGACACCACCGGGCCGATGGTCCGCTCGACGAACCCGGCGATGTCCCGTTCGCCCGCGAGGAGCAGGCCGAGGAAGCCGAAGTCCTCGGCCGCCGCGCCGTCCCCGGCCCGGCCCAGCAGACGCAGCGCGTCCAGGCAGCGGCGGCCCTCGGCGTAGGCGGCGGCCACGGTCTCGGGGTGTCTCGCCAGATCGGTGACGGGGGCGGAGGCGCCGACCGTGACCGGCTGGTGGACGGCCGTGCCCAGATGGCGGGCGGTGCGACGGGCCACCTCCGCGGCGGTGTCGCCGGCGCCGAGCGGCAGCAGCAGGACGGTGCCACCGTCGCGGGCCGCGGCCAGACCCTGCCGGGTGGCCGCGAGGTGGGACGCGGCGGACCACAGCCGGCGGCGGGCCGCTGCCTCCTCGTCGGCGTCGGCCGCCGGGCCGTCGAGGCGGGCGGCGAGGACGACATGGGTGGCGGCCAGGTCCGCGTGCAGGCGGCTGGCGCGCTCGCGCAGCAGGCGCGGGTCCCGGTCGCGCGCGTCCAGCAGGTCGTCCAGCAGCTCCCCGCGCACGCGCTGTTCGGCCTCGGCGGCGGAGCGGCGGGCGAGCAGCAGCAGGGAGGTGACCATCGCCGCCCGCTCCAGGGTGCGCTGGTCGACCGGGTCGAGGCCGGGGTGGCCGCGCAGCACCAGCGCGCCGAGGAGTTCGCCGCCCGCGGCCACCGCGGCGATCCAGTCCCTGCCGTGCCGTACGGCGTGGCCCTCCGCGCGGGACGCCTCCAGCGCCTCGGCCGGTGCCGCCGTGGCCTCGGTGAACTCGACGGTGCCGTCCAGGACCTGGGAGACGGCGGCGGCCACGTCGTGGACTCCGCCTCCTCTCAGGACGAGTTCGGCGAGCCGGTCGTGGACCTCGGAGGCCCGCTCGATGACGGCGCTGCGGTCCCGGATGATCTCGTTGGCCCGCTCCAGGCCGGCCAGGGCGGAGCGGGTCTCGGTGAGCAGGTTGGCGGTGTCGATGGCCGCCGCGGCGAGCGCGGCGAAGGAGCCGAGCAGGGCGATCTGCCCGCGTTCGAAGACCCTTGCCCGCCGGTCCGCCGCGAAGAGGACGCCGATCACGTGCGGGCCGAGCATCAGGGGTACGCCGAGGATGGCGACCAGGCCTTCGTCGCGCACGCCGGCGTCGATGGTGTGCGTGTGCTGGAACCGGCCGTCCTGGAAGTAGTCGTCGGTGACGTACGGCCGCGCGGTCTGGGCGACGAGGCCGCCGAGGCCCTCGCCCATGCCGAGGCGCAGCTGCTGGAAGCGGGCGGAGACGGAGCCCTCCGTGACCCGCATGTAGGTGTCGCCGCGTGCCGGGTCGTTGAGGCTGAGGTAGGCGATGTCCGTGCCGAGCAGGGACCGGGCGCGCTGCACGATCGCCTGCAGGACGGCGTCCAGATCGCGGAGTCCGGCGAGGTCGTGCGCGGTCTCGAACAGCGCCGACAGCTCCGCCTCGCGCCGCCGGCGTCCCTCCAGCTCGGCGCGTACGCGCAGGGCGCGCAGTCTGGCCTCTTCCAGCGCGGCGATCCGGTCGGCCGGCTCGCCCTCGGCGCGGGCGAGCAGCACGGGCTGCTCGTAGGCCTCCACGGAGGCGTCGCGGGCCAGCAGGTCGAGGTACGGGGCCTCGGCGCTGCCGCTGGGTGCCGACTGCAGGTGATCGCGGGACATGGTCACAGGATTCCGTATCGGCCACCCGGCCCGGGAGGCCTGTGGACAACTCCCGGAGCGGGTGCCGCCGGGCTGGTCAGTGGGCCGTCCACCCGCCGTCCAGGACGAGCGAGGTGCCGGTGACGAAGGACGCCTGCGGGCTGCACAGGTAGGCGACGGCCTCGGCGACCTCCTCGGGTTCGATGAGCCGCCGCAGCGCGCTGTCCTTCAGCAGCACCTCGGACAGCACGCGCTCCTCGGGAATGCCGTGCGCCTGCGCCTGGTCGGCGATCTGCTTCTCGACCAGGGGGGTGCGCACATAGGCCGGGTTCACACAGTTGGAGGTCACGCCATGGGCGGCGCCTTCCAGTGCGGCCGTCTTGGACAGGCCTTCGAGGCCATGTTTGGCGGCCACATAGGCGGACTTGAAGGCGGAGGCGCGCAGACCATGGACGGAGGACACATTCACGATCCGGCCCCAGCCCTGTGCGTACATGTGCGGGAGGGCGCCGCGGATGAGGCGGAAGGGTGCCTCCAGCATCACGGTCAGCACCGTGTGGAACACCTCGGGCGGGAACTCCTCGATGGGCCGCACGAGTTGCAGTCCGGCGTTGTTGACCAGCACATCGGTGCCTTCGGCGGCACGCTCGGCGGCGTCCAGGTCGGTGAGGTCCACGACCCGTGGTACGACGGTGCCCGCGAGGTCTCCGGCCCGCTCCGCCTGCTGGGCCAGCTCGGCCAGGCCGGCCGCGTCCCGGTCGACGGCGCGCACCTCGGCCCCGGCGGCGGCCAGTCGCAGCGCGCAGGCACGGCCGATGCCACTGGCGGCACCGGTGACGAGGGCGGTGCGGCCGGCGAGGTCGAGGGCGAGGGGCGGGAACGGGGCGCCGGGACCGGGCAGGGGGGTGGGCGAGGTCATGTGCCGACCCTAAGCGGAGCCCCACGGTCACCACATGTGGTGACCACCCATACTTCAGCCGACAGCCGTAGGGTCAAACCATGTGGGTTCCTCGGACATGGACTGCTTGATCCGGAAGAGGGCGAACTCGTGCAGCTCGGGCAGCGCGTCCACCTCGAACCAGCCGACCTCCAGCGACTCGTCGTCGTTGACCCTGGCCTCCCCACCCACGGCCCGGCACCGGATGGTGATGTCCATGTACTGGCAGATGTCGCCGTTGGGGTAGGTCACCGGTTCCAGGGCCTGGACCAGGACGACGCGCTCGGCGACGCAGTGCACCGCCGTCTCCTCGAAGACCTCCCGCACCGCGCAGGCCGCAGGCTGCTCGCCCGGCTCGGGGATGCCGCCGATCACCGCCCACTTGCGCGTGTCGGTCCGCCGGCCGAGCAGCACTCTGCCCTCGTCGTCGAAGACGATCGCGGTGACCCCGGGGAGCCAGAGCAGCTGCCGGCCCGCGGAGACCCTGAGCGCGCGGAGGAATTCGGGAATAGCCATGGACCGACCCTAACGGGTGGGTGCCCTCCGCCCCGGCCGACTCAAGGCCCAGTACGACAGTCGTACCAGCGTCGTACAACGCTGGTACGGCGCTCGTACGGCTATGCGTCACCGGCGCGCCGGGCGCGCAGGCCGGACCCGATCGCCCAGCCGATCCCGCCCGCGGCGACCAGCACCAGGGCGAGCTCCGGGAGGATGCCCAGCTCGGTTGCGGGGGTGGTGGACGTGCGCAGCGGCACCTTCTGGACGAGATAGGCGGGCACGAACATGCCGGTCCGCTGGGTGATCCGCCCGTCCGGCATGATGACCGCGCTCACGCCGCTGGTCACCGGCACGGTCACGGTGCGGCTGTGCTCGACGGCGCGGATGCGGGACATGGCGAGCTGCTGGTACGTCATCTCGCTGCGGTCGAACGTGGCGTTGTTGCTCGGCACGGAGATCATCTCGGCGCCGTGCGTCACCGTGTCCCGCACGGCCCAGTCGAAGGCGGCCTCGTAGCAGGTGGCCAGGCCCACCTTCGCGCCGTCGATGTCGAACACGCCCGGCTGGACGCCCCGGCTGAAGTCCTGGCGGACCATGCCGGTCCAGTTCTTGTTGATCGCGCCGACGAGCGAGCGCAGCGGGAGGTACTCGCCGAAGGGCTGTATCTGCCGCTTGTCGTACGTCTGCGTCGGGCCCTTGACCGGGTCCCACAGGATCTGCTCGTTGAGCAGCTTGCCGTCCTTCTCGACCACGCCGCCGACGGAGACGGGCACCCCGATGTCCTTGGCCGCCTGTTCGATGACGACGGCGGCGTCCGGGTACGCGAAGGGGTCGATGTCGGAGGAGTTCTCCGGCCACAGGACGTAGTCCGGCTTGGCGACCTTGCCCGCCCTGACGTCGTCGGCGAGCTTGTGCGTCTCGCGCGCGTGGTAGTCGAGCACGGCCCGCCGCTGGGCGTTGAACTCCAGCCCGGAACGCGGCACGTTGCCCTGGATGAGCGCCACGGTCGCGGTGCCGTTCTCCGCCGTGTCGCTCACCAGCCCGCGGGCGGCGACCGCGCCCACCACCGGTACGGCGACGCTCAGCAGCGCGGCGGTGGCGGCGACGCGCCGCACCACCCGGGTCCGGCGCCACTCGACGGCCAGCCGCCCGGCCTCGTACAGGCCGAAGCCGCACAGGACGACCGCGAAGCCGAGCACCGGGGTGCCGCCCACCGCGGCGAGCGGCAGGAACACGCCGTCCGCCTGACCGAACGCGATCTTGCCCCAGGGGAAGCCGTGGAAGGGCACGCGCGCGCGTACCGCTTCGCCCGCTGTCCACAGGGCCGCGGCCCACACCGGCCAGGCGGGCAAACGGGAGACGGCGGCCACACCCACGCCGACGAGGGCGACGAAGACCGCCTCGATGGCGACCAGGGCCAGCCACGGCCCCGGACCGACCTCCACGCCGGTCCACACCAGCAGCGGCAGCAGGAAGCCCAGCCCGAAGAGGTAGCCGAGGCCGAAGGCCGCCTTCCGGCTCCGGCCGCGCAGTACCCAGCCGAAGCCGGCGAACGCGGGCAGAGCCAGCCACCACAGGGTGCGGGGCGGGAAGCTGACGTAGAGCAGCACTCCGCAGAGCGCGGAGGCGGCGGCCGGGACCAGGCGCAGCAGCCGGCCGCCGCGCACGCCGGGGGCGGGTCGCGGCTGGAGCTGGTCCGGCTGGTCCACGGAAGTTGCGGTGACGGTCACCCGGGTGAGTGTACGGCGGTCGACTGTGCCGCCGACAGCACGGTCCTGCACCGGCACACCGGCGGTTGTCGCTGGTGGGCGCCTGTTCCCGGGCACCGCCGGACGGGTAGCCGGCGTCGGTCCCCACCCACGGGCGCGCTGCTCCGGCGCCGCGCCACGCGGGTCACCGGTACCTGGCGGAATCATGTCGTTCCTCCGCGCCTCGTCCCCAAACGGGTCATGAGCCGTTACGGTGTGCCCAGCCTCGGCGGCGCGGCCGGACACACGGCAGGCGGCCGTGGCCTGCCACAGGTCGGGGGACCGGGTACAAGGGGCGATGGGTGGGGTCGACGGGGACGGGATCCGCGACCGGCGCGTACGGTGCGGATGCCTACAGCACGCGAAGAAACGTTTCCGACGGGACGGGCATGATCCTGTTGGGGGCCTGTGCCGGGTGGTCGCTGATCACCGCGGCGGCCCATGGCGGACGGCCCGAGGGCATGCTGCTCGCGGTGCTCGCCGTGGCCGCCGGCTATGCCGCGGGCCGGGTCTCCGGTGCGCTGCTGCCGGTGGCCGCGCCCTGCGCCGGCGCGGTGGCGGGGGTCGCGCTGGCCGCGGCGCTGCCCAGGCTCTCCCCCGGTCCCTGGTACGCCGCCCCGCTCGGGCACGCCGGTGCCACGGCCGCCCTGCTGGCGCTGGCCACCGGGGCCGCGTGCTGCGCCGCCTGGGCGACGACCGTACCGGCGCTACGGCTCGTGCTGAGGGCGCTGGCCTGCGCCGTCGTGCCGGCCGGGGTCGTACTGGGGTCGGCGTGCGGGTGCGCGGCCGGCGCGGTCGTCCTGCTGTGCTCGCTGGCCGCGGGCTCGGCGCGCGGCCGGGGCGCGTGGCTGGCGGGGCTGGCCGTGGCGGCGAGCCTGGTGGCGGGGGCGGTCTGGGCGGTCGCCGCGGGCGCGCTGCCCGACGGTCCCGCCGGGGCGCACCGGGTGGTGCTGTGGCAGGACGCCCTGCGGCTGGCGGACCGGAACAGCGGTCTGGGGGCCGGCCCCGGCCGGTTCGGCGAGCTGAGTCAGGTCACGCCGCGGACGCCGCTGTCCGACGGCAAACCGCACTCGGCTCCGCTCCAGCAGGCGGCCGAGCAGGGCTTGGTCGGGGTGTTCCTGCTGGTCGCCGTGTTCTGCTGGGTCCTGTACGCGCTGTGGCGCACCGCCCGCCCCACGCCGGTCGCCCTCACCGCGGGCGCTGCCCTGACGACGCTGGCCGCCCTCGCCTCGGTGAGCAACGCCCTGAGCTTCACGACGGTGACGGCGGGCGCGGGCCTCCTGGCCGGCTGGGCCACGGCCCGCCCGTGGTCGGGCGAGACCTCGGCGCCGGGCCTCTCAGCGGCTGGGGGCGGCCCAGCGCGCCATGGCTGACCAAGCCACGACAACCGATTCCGGCAGGCGCAGGGCGCGATCCCGGCAGGCCGTTCTCAGGCGGCCGTCCCTGGGGTGATCGTGCGCAGGCGGTCCCTGATGGCCCGTACCGCCGACTCCGCGTTGTCCACGGTGATCGTGAACGTGTGGCCGTCCCACAGGCGCAGCACGATTCCCTCACCACGGCGTACGACGACGGCGGTGCCCTTCTCGGGGCGCCATCGGTAGCCCCAGCCGCCCCAGTGCCGGGGTGTGACAAGAGCGGTGAAGTCGGCGCCGGCCACATGGGAGAGCGGGATCCGCCGGCGTGGCAGCCCGATGTGCCCGCAGCGCACTTCGACGCACTCCTTGTCGAGCTTGAGGTCGACGTGCACGAAGGCGAGCGTGCCGAAGAGGACCAGCAGACCTGCCGCGATACAGCCCACGACCGACATCACCAGCGGGGCGATGCCGGAGGTCCAGGCCGAGTCGACGGCCAGCTCGATGCCCAGCGCCATGCAGGCGGCGCCGACCAGCGCGAGCAGCCACTGGACCCGGTTGGTGGCGCGTCCCTTCCAGACTTCCGGGAGCTGCTTGTCCTCGGCGTCGGGGTGGTCCCTCATGTTTACGAGGTTACTCAGGTTTCTCTGCGCCGGTAGCCGCTCGCCGAGGGTGACCACTCCGTGCCGCCCCTACGTGGATCGGCGCGGTCCCCGGTGGATCAACGGGTCAGCCGCGGTCGGCGACCGGGACGACGGCCGGCAGCAGCCGCCCTTCGGCGTAGTGCAGCGCGGGCGCGGGCAGCTCGCCCTCCCGGCCGCTCAGCAGGACCGTCAGCGTGCCGTCCGCCGCGGCCTCGGGTGCGGGCAGCTCACCGAGCCGGCGCAGGGCCTGGGCGGCCACCGCTCCGGCGGAGCCGTGCAGCACGAGCGGGGCGGAACCGGGCTGCTGGAGGGCGGCGCGGATACGTTCCGCCACCAGCTCGTAATGGGTGCAGCCCAGGACGACGGTCGTTACCTCGTCGGGTGTCAGCTCGGCCGCCGCGGCGACGGCCGCCTCGATGGCCGCCTCGTCCGCGTGTTCGACGGCCTCGGCGAGCCCCCAGCACGGCACCTCGGTCACCCGGACCCCGTCGGCGAACGCCTCGATCAGGCCGCGCTGGTAGGCGCTGCCCGTGGTGGCCGGGGTGGCCCAGATGGCGACGGGGCCGCCGCCGGCCGCGGCCGGCTTGATCGCCGGGACCGTGCCGATGACCGGGATACCGGGCTCCAGACGGGCGCGCAGGGCGGGCAGGGCGTGCACGGTGGCCGTGTTGCAGCCGATGATGAGCGCGTCGGGCCGGTGGGCCGCGGCGGCCTCGGCGATGTCCAGCGCGCGCTGGGTGACGTCCTCGGGGGTACGCGGCCCCCACGGCATGCCGTCCGGGTCCAGGGAGAGCACGAGATCCGCGTCGGGCCGCAGGCGCCGTACCGCGGCGGTGGCCGCCAGCAGGCCGATTCCGGAGTCCATGAGCGCGATCTTCACCCGGCCACGATAGACGATCCGCCCTCGGGAGCCGTTCGGGTGGGGCAGACTGCGGCCGTGAGCGCCTTCCTGTGGATCACCGTCGTGTCGCTGGCCGCCTGGTGCTGGCTGCTGCTGGGCCAGGGCTTCTTCTGGCGCACGGACGTCCGGCTGCCGCGGCGCCGGGAACCGGACGCGTGGCCGTCGGTCTGTGTGGTCGTGCCGGCCCGCGACGAGGCCGCCGTGCTGAGCGCCAGTCTGCCGTCGCTGCTGACGCAGGACTATCCGGGGCGGGCGGAGGTCTTCCTGGTGGACGACGGGAGCACGGACGGCACCGGTGAGCTGGCTCGCGAGCTGTCCCGGCGGCACGGCGGGCTGCCGCTCACGGTGGGGTCGCCCGGTGAGCCGCCGGCGGGCTGGACGGGCAAGCTGTGGGCGGTGCGGCACGGGATCGGACTGGCACGCGCGCGTGACCCCGCGTACCTGCTGCTGACGGACGCGGACATCGCGCACGCGCCGGACAGCCTGCGCGAGCTGGTGGCGGCGGCCCGTACCGGGGGCTTCGACGTCGTGTCGCAGATGGCGCGGCTGCGGGTGATGAGCGTGTGGGAGCGGCTCGTGGTCCCGGCGTTCGTGTACTTCTTCGCGCAGCTGTATCCCTTCCGGTGGATCGGCCGGCAGGGCTCGCGCACGGCCGCGGCGGCGGGCGGCTGTGTCCTGATCCGTGCGGACATGGCGGAGAAGGCACGCATCCCGGAGGCCATCCGGCACGCGGTCATCGACGACGTGGCGCTCGCGCGCGCGGTGAAGGGCTCGGGCGGCCGGGTGTGGCTGGGGCTGGCCGACCGGGTGGACAGCGTGCGCCCCTATCCGCGGCTGCACGACCTGTGGCGGATGGTCTCCCGCAGCGCCTACGCCCAGCTGCGGCACAACCCCCTGCTGCTGCTCGGTACGGTCGCCGGGCTCGCGCTGGTGTACCTGGTGCCGCCGGCCGCCGTGGCCGTGGGCGCGGCCGGCGGCGCTGCGGCGACCGCGCTCGTCGGCGCGGCGGCGTGGGCGGTGATGGCGGGAACGTACGTGCCGATGCTGCGCTACTACCGGCAGCCGCTGTGGCTCGCCCCGCTGCTGCCGTTCACCGCGTTCCTGTACCTGCTGATGACGGTCGACTCCGCCGTGCAGCACTACCGCGGGCGCGGGGCCGCCTGGAAGGGCCGCACCTACGCCCGCCCGGACGCCGTGCCCGACGAGGGCTGAGCCCGGTCACTTGCGGCCGGGCGTCCAGTTCATGCCCCAGCCGTAGGCGCGGTCGACGGTCCGCTGCGGGCTCGATCCGCGCTCCGGCACCAGATAGCGCGCCTCGCGCTGCACGAGGAGGTCGCCGCCGGTGTTGGTGATCAGCGCGAGCGCGCACACCGGGGAGGCGACGGTGCACTCGTCCAGTGAGAACTCGATGGGGGCGCCGTGCTGCGGCTGGAGGGTGACCGTGGCGTGCAGGTCGGCGAAGGAACGCGCGCCTTCGTAGATGGTGACGAAGACGAGGATGCGCCGGAAGTCCTGCTTGTGGTCGAGGTTGACGGTGAGGTTCTCGCCGCTCGCCACGGCTCCGGTGCGGTCGTCGCCGTCGAGGTGGATGTACGGCGGCCGGTGGAGCGAGCCGAAGGCGTTGCCGAGGGCCTGTACGACTCCCTTGCGGCCGTCGGCGAGTTCGTACAGCGCGCACAGGTCGAGATCGAGGTCGCCCCGGCGGCTGCCCCAGCCCGGGAACTGTTTGCGCATCTGCCAGTTGAGGTTCACCCGCATGGCACCGGAGGTACCGCCCTGCTTGGCCAGCGAGACGGAGGGCGCCGCCTTCGTGAGGGTGACCTTGGAGAGGCGGACCGGCTGGGCGGCGGGTGCGGACGGGGCCGCGGGCGGCGGGGCCGGGGCCGCGGCGGGACGCGGTGGTGTGCTCGCCGGAGCCGTAGCGGGCGGCGGCGGTGCGGTGACGGTCGTCGGCGTGGGCGGTGCGGCGCGCTGGGGCTCGTCCACGGAGATGCCGAAGTCCGTTGCCAGGCCTTCGAGTCCGCTGCTGTAGCCCTGGCCGACCGCGCGGAACTTCCAGTTGCCCTGGCGGCGGTAGAACTCGCCGAGCACGAAGGCCGTCTCCACGGTCGCGCCGGGGCTGTCGAAGCGGGCGACCACCTGCCCGGAGACGGCGTCGGTCACCTCGATGTAGAGGTCCGGGACCTGCCCGAACGTTCCACCGTCCGCGGAGGCGGCGAGAACGATCCGTTCGACGGCGCCCTCCACGCGCGCGAGGTCGGCGAGCAGGGTGTCGGTGACGCGCCCGCCGGCCGTCCGCTTGCCCTCGTGACGTACCGCGCCGGAGGGATGGGCGGGCTGGTTGTAGAAGACGAAGTCCCCGTCGGATCGGACCTTTCCGGCGGCGAGCAGCAGTGCCGAGGCGTCGGCGTCCGGCACCCCGGGGCCGGAGCGCCAGCCCAATTCGACGCGCAGCGCCGTGGTCGGCACCGCCGTGTTCGATCCTTTCGGCATTGTCATGTCCGCCCCCATCGCGTGTCGGCTTCCGGGTTTCGTCCTTGCGGTCCGCGTGATCGGCGCGCACCGCCCCGGCTGTGTTGTCATCCCTACCCGCACAACCTATTCCCGGGCACGGCGCACCCCGCGGACGGCACAGGAAGATCGCCGGTCAACCGCCGGTAACCCGGCAGGAACTCGTCCTTTACACGATCCAAACGTTGATCGGCGCCCCTTTTTGCCGAGTTCGCTCGGATTGAGGATCCCAGGCTCCTGCCTGCACAGAAAACAACCCTCTTATCGGTCTCCCCAACCAGCACATCGTGGGCTTAACTTATGTGCCATGACCTCCCCCCGCTCCACTTATGGTGGCGGCTACTACTCCGCCTCCTTCCCGGACACCCCGATCTACGACTCGCTCGTGGCCGAACGGGGCACCCCGCAGATCGCCCCGATCCGGGTCCCCGCCGCCTACGACACGGGCAGCAGCCTGCCCGCCCTGCCGTCGGCCCTCCCCGCCCTCCCGGCGGGCCCCTCCTCCTCGCAGCCTCCCGCCTACGGATACCCGCAGACGCCGCAGCCCGCGCCGCTGCAGCAGGCGCCCACGGCCTACATCCCGCAGCAGGCGAGCGCCCCGCGCGGCTACCCCGGCCCGCAGGCCCCGCAGCAGCAGCGGCCGATGGCTCCGGGCAACGGGTACGAGGCCATGCGCCCGGCCGCGCCGCGGCCCGCGCCGGCTCCCTACCAGGACCCGTACAACAACCAGCAGTACCGCGGCTACTGACCGGCCCTTCCCCTGCTGTCAGTGCCGCCTGGCACGATGGACGGCATGGGAATCGCCGAAGTGCAGTCGATCCACGTCCACCCGGTCAAGGCGTTCCGAGGCATGTCGCTCCGGGAGGCCCTCGTGGAGCCCTGGGGCCTGGCCGGGGATCGACGCTGGGCGCTGATCGACGACGGGGGAAAGGTCGTCACACAGCGTGAGGAGCCGCGCCTCGCGCTGGCCGCCGCCGAGCCACTGGCCGGCGGCGGCCTTCGTCTGTCCGCGCCCGGCCGGGCGCCGCTGACGGTCGAGGTGCCGGAGCCGACGGCGACCGTGCCGATGAACGTGTTCGGCACGAAGGTCGAGGGGATCCCGGCCACCGCGGCAGCGCACGCCTGGTGCAGCGCCTACCTGGGCGCCGAGGTCCGCCTCGTGCACATGGACGATCCGGCCACCCGCCGCCCGGTCGACCCCGAGTACGCCCTGCCCGGCGAGACGGTGAGTTTCGCCGACGGCTACCCGCTGCTCGTCACCACGGCCGCCTCGCTGGACGCCCTGAACTCCCTGATCGCCGACGGCCGCAACTCCGGCGAGGGCCCGCTGCCCATGAACCGGTTCCGGCCCAACGTCGTCGTCGCCGGCACCGAGCCCTGGGCCGAGGACCACTGGACCCGGATCTCCGTCGGCGAGGTGGTCTTCCGCGCCCCCAAGCCGAGCGGGCGGTGTGTCGTGACGACCACCGACCAGGACACCGCCGTACGCGGACGGGAGCCGCTGCACACCCTGGCGCGCCACCGCAGGATCGGCGGGAGGCTGCTGTTCGGGCTGAATCTGGTGCCCCTCTCCCCCGGCACGATCAGAGTCGGCGACCCGGTGCGGGTGCTCGACTAGTACGCGAGCGGCACGCGCAGGACGCCGGCGATGATCCGGCGGACCGGGAACCCGGGGACGTGTCCTGGTCGTTGAGAGAGCGTGAGAAATTCGTGAGAGGCCGCGTGTCAGGCACCGCGGTGGACGTGATGTCGCTCTCTCCCGATCCGGTCCGGGAGCGAGCGCGGTCGCCGGGGGGCTATGACGGACCGGAAGGGGGGTGGGGGCATGCGGGCACTCAGTGGGCTGTGGCGCTGGCGGCGCAATCCGCTGCGCCGCGCGACCGATCTGGCCGAGGCGTGGCTGGCCCTCGTGGCGCTGCTGCTGATCGCCGTGGTCGCGCCCGTGACGGGCTGTCTGGTCGGCGCCGCCGCCCAGGACTCGCTCCAGCAGTCCGTCCAGCGGCAGCAGCACGCGCGCCATCTCGTCACGGCCACCGTGGTGCGCGATCTGGGCGGGACCCTGCCGGAGCCCGACCCCGACACGACCTCCGCGCGCGAGGCCCGCAGCCGTGTCCTCGCCGACTGGACCGCACCGGACGGCACCCGGCAGCACGGCCCGGTCCTCGCGGACCTCAAGTCCCCGCACCGGGGGGACCACTTCGGGCTCTGGACCGATCCGCACGGCCGAATAACGACCCGTCCGCTGGACTCCGCCACGGCGACGACGCACGCCGTGCTCGCCGGGTTCGGCGCGGCCCTGCTGACCGCGGCCCTGGTCGAGACCGGCCGGCGCCTGACCGTCTGGCGCCTGATCCGCAGGCGGTACGCGCGCTGGGACCAGGCCTGGGACCGCGCGGGCCCGGACTGGGGCAAGGCGGGCACCGGCAGCTGACGGCCTTCCGGCTCTGGTCAACCCGGCGTGCACACACACGCTACGGTGGACCGGCCGAAGCGCTTTCGGCGACAACCCGCGGGTGCGTGAACCCCCGGGGGCGCTCAGGTTTCCGGGAGCGCGAACGCGCTCACGCCCGGAGGGCCGAGCAGGGTCGCGATCCCGGCACCGGCGGCTGCGCCCGGCGGGCAGCGCGCCATCAGTACGACGAGGTGGGGGCACGGCAACGCCATGGCACAGGGCACGGTCCAGGTGACGCACACCGGTACTTCGCGGTGGCGGCGCCGCACGGGTGAGTACGCATCGCTCGCCGCCGCCCTGGAGGCCGCCGCCGACGGCGACGTCCTCACGATCGCCCCCGGCACCTACCGGGAGAACCTCGTCGTCCAGCGGGCGGTGACACTCCGTGGGCCCGAGGGCTCCCCCGGCTCGGTGCGGATCGCGCCCGTGGACGGTGTGCCGCTCACGGTGCGGGCCTCGGCCGTGGTGCAGGACCTGCACGTGGAGGGCCAGGACGCGGCGGCGCCCGCACTGCTGGTCGAGGAGGGCACGCCCGAGCTGATGGACGTGCGGATCGTCACCCGGTCCGCCACCGGCATCGAGGTGCGCGGCGGGGCGCGCCCGACCGTGCGCCGGTGCACCGTCGACAACCCGGCCGGCATCGGCATCGCCGTACTCGACGGCGGCAGCGGGGTGTTCGAGGAGTGCGAGGTCGTCGCGGCCGGCCAGGCGGGCGTGGCCGTCCGCGGCGGAGCCCATCCGCGCCTGGAGCGCTGCCGGGTGCACCACGCCTCCGGCACCGGGATGACCGCGACCGGCGAGAACTCCTCGCTGGAGGCCGTCGGGTGCGAGATCTACGAGGTGCGCGGCTCCGGCGTGCAGGTCACCCAGCGGGCCACCGCCCACCTCACCGACTGCGATGTGCACCGCACCACCGCCGACGGAATCACCCTGGACACCGACGCGGTGCTCACCCTCGCCGACTGCCGCATCCACGACATCCCGGAGAACGCGGTCGACCTGCGCTCTCGCTCGGTGCTGACGCTGACCCGGACGACGGTCCGTCAGTTCGGGCGCAACGGCCTGTCGGTGTGGGACCCCGGGACCCGGGTGGACGCCAACCAGTGCGAGATCTTCGACAGCACCGGCGACTACCCGGCGGTGTGGGTGAGCGACGGGGCCACCGCCGTGCTCGACTCCTGCCGGGTGCACGACGTGCCGGACGCGCTGTTCGTGCTCGACCGCGGTTCCCGCGCGGACGTCGTCGACAGTGACCTGTCGCAGGTGCGCAACACGGCCGTGTCGGTGAGCGACGGGGCGACCGCGCAGCTGGACGACTGCCGGATCAGGGAGGCGGCCACCGGCGCCTGGTTCCGCGACCACGGCAGCGACGGCACGCTCAACAACTGCACCCTGGACGGCGTCCAGACCGGAGTGATCGTCACCAAGGGCGCCGACCCGACCGTGGAGCGCTGCACGGTCGACTCGCCCTCCGAGGCCGGCTTCTACGTCTCCGCGGGCGGCCGGGGCAGCTTCCTGAACTGCCGGGTCAGCGGCAGCGGCGGCTACGGCTTCCATGTGATCGACGGCTGCCGTACGACGCTGCGCAAGTGCCGTACGGAACGGTGTGCGCGCGGGGGGTACGAGTTCGCCGACGGCGGCCCGGACGCGGATTCCGGGACGGGTCCCGTCGTGGAGGACTGCAGCAGCGACGAGAGCGGCGGTCCGCGGGCGCCCGCGATCCGGGAGACGGCCGTGCAGACGGTGCCGCAGTCCGCCGGTCTGCTGGGCTCGTTCCCCGGGCAGCGGGCGGCGGAGCAGGAACCGCCCGCCCCGGCCGCCGGGCCGGAGATGCCGCAGCGGACGTCGAAGGATGTGCTCGGGGAACTCGACGCGCTGGTGGGTCTGGAGAGCGTCAAGCGCGAGGTGCGGGCGCTGATCGACATGATCGAGGTGGGCCGGCGCCGTCTGCGGGCGGGGCTGAAGGCGGCCTCCGTCAAGCGGCACCTGGTCTTCACCGGCTCCCCCGGCACCGGCAAGACGACGGTCGCCCGGCTCTACGGCGAGATCCTCGCCTCGCTGGAGGTGCTGGAGAAGGGCCACCTGGTGGAGGTGTCCCGGGTCGACCTGGTCGGCGAGCACATCGGTTCCACGGCGATCCGCACCCAGGAGGCCTTCGAGCGGGCGCGCGGCGGGGTGCTGTTCATCGACGAGGCGTACGCGCTGTCGCCGGAGGACGCCGGGCGGGACTTCGGCAAGGAGGCCATCGACACCCTGGTCAAGCTGATGGAGGACCACCGGGACGCGGTGGTGGTGATCGTCGCCGGGTACACGGCGGAGATGGAGCGCTTCCTCTCCGTCAACCCGGGCGTGGCCTCCCGCTTCTCCCGCACCATCACCTTCGGCGACTACGGCCCCGAGGAGCTGCTGCGGATCGTGGAGCAGCAGTCCGACGAGCACGAGTACCGGCTGGCGCCGGGCGCGTCCGAGGCGCTGCTGAAGTACTTCACGGCGCTCCCGAAGGGCCCGGCGTTCGGCAACGGCCGTACCGCCCGGCAGACGTTCGAGGCGATGGTGGAGCGCCACGCGGGCCGTGTCGCCCAGCTCGCCGACCCGACCACCGACGATCTGACCCTGCTGTACGCGGAGGATCTGCCGGAGCTGCCCTGACCGGGCCTCCGCACGCCCTCGTGGCGGGGCGCGCCGGGCATGTGGTTCAGTCCGCTTCGGCCCGGCCCTGCGCCGGCTCCGGGCGCTGGCCCGGCAGGTCCGGGCGCAGGCGGGTCAGGAGGTGGGCTCGTTCCCGGGTGAAGGCGGGGTCCGACTGGTAGTCGGAGTGGCCGAGGATCGGGGCCGGGAGCGGGTCGTCGGGGGTCCGGCCGTAGGCGCGGGGGTCCGGCAGGGGCTCGTGGTCCACGTCCGGAGTGGTGTCGTCGGTGACGCGGACGGGGCCGCCGATGGGGTCGGTGCGCCGGTACAGGTTGCGCCAGCAGGCGATGTCGTGGTGCAGGGCGGCCAGTGCCCGCGGTCCGAAGTGGGCCGGGAACCAGCGGCCGTACAGGCGCTCCAGCGGGGAGCCGTAGGTGAGCAGGGCGACCCGCCCGCGTACCGACGGCGGCAGCTGCCAGGCCGCGGCGGCGGCGAGGACGCTGCCCTGGGAGTGGCCGGACAGCACCAGCCGGCCTCCGGTGCGCCGGGTCCAGGTGGCCATGCGCCAGGTCAGGTCCGGTACCGCGCGCTCGGCGTAGCAGGGCGGTGCGAAGGGGTGGGCGGCGCGCGGCCAGAAGGTGCCGACGTCCCAGAGGATGCCGATGGTGCGGCGTGCCGAGGCGTCCTTGTAGGCGCGCCTGCCCCAGGTCACGAACAGCAGGAAGCCGAGTCCGACCAGCCAGGAGCCCAACGCCTGCGAGGTCTCGGCCACGGCCCGGACGACGTGGTGGGTGCGGTGGGCCGCGCCGTCGGGTGTCTTCCCGGTGGCCAGGGCACCGGCCAGCGCCGCGGTGCCCAGCAGCAGGGTGGCGGCGGTGAGTACGCCGACGATGACGGGCACCTTGTCGGTGAGGCCGGCCATGGCCCGGGCGTGGGCGATGGCCCGGGTGCGGGACGGGTCCTCGGGCTCGCCGGGGTGCTCGTGGCGGACGCGGTCGCGTTCGGTCCGGGCGAGCCGGGCGGTGCGCGCGGCGAGCAGCGCGACCAGGACCAGCAGGACCGCGAGAATCGGCGGGATGGCGGACGCCTGCCAGGTCAGCAGGACGGGCGGCCCGGCGAGCAGGGTGCGGGTGCCGTCCAGCCAGTCGGCGACGCGCTGGGCGACCCCGCCGGACATCACCCCGCCCAGCGCGCAGGCGAGCAGCGCGACGGCGGGACCGCCGAGGCCCCGCATTCCGGCGCGCGGGTCGGGGCGGCGCCGGTGCAGTCCCCGGGCCACGCCGCCGAGGGCGATCACGAGCACGCCCTGGGCCAGCATCAGGGCACCGAAGGCCGGGTCGCCGGGGAGTCGCCCGGTGGACTGCCAGCCGGGCCGGGACCAGCCGGCGTACAGCAGGCCGAGCAGCAGGAGGCCGAGCGCGGCGAGCGGCAGGGAGCGCACGAGGTGCTGGTCGAGCCGCTGGTCGAGGCGGTTCTCGCTGCGCCCCCGGCGGCAGACCACGCCCACCACCACCGCGCCGCAGACGAGCAGGGCCGCGGTCAGCAGCCGGCCGAGGACGTCCAGGGCCGGGGGGCCGCCGGTCCGGTGGTCGAAGCGGGCCGCCGGGACGGCGACGGCCGTGGCCACGGTGAGCAGGCCCGCCGCGGTGTGCGCCGCGCGCAGCCGGGCGACCAGGCGGCGGCCGTACCAGAAGCCGGGCCGGGCCAGCGCGCTGCCGTGGGTGCCCGGCTCGGGGTCGGTGTCCGGGTCGGGGTCGACGGACAGCGGCCGGTGGGACTCGTACGCGCTCCAGGTGCGGTGCGAGAGGTACCAGAGCAGGCCGGTCGCGGCGGTCGGCAGCGCCGCGGCGACGGCCAGTCGGCGGCCGGGCGCGCTCCACCAGCCGCCGGATCCGGCGGGCGCCCCGGGGTCCGCGGGGGCGAGGAAGCCCAGCCAGGAGTTGCGGCGGACGCAGGCGGGCGTGCCCGCGCACTGCCAGGCGACCAGGTCCAGGGCCACCTCGCAGGCGGCGGCCACCAGCAGCACGGTCAGGGTGAGCGCGGCGAGGCGTACGAGGAGGCCGTAGAGCCGGACGGCGCGGGGCCGGCCGGGGGCGGCGGGGCGCATCCAGTGGGCGAGGTTGACCACCATGAACGGCAGCAGCAACAGCCACAGGGCGCGGCTGGCGTCGCCGGAGGTGAGGTTGCACCAGACGTACGCCTCCCGGACGGGTCCCCTGCGGGGGTGCGGGCCGTCTTCCGGAGCCGCCTCGGCGTCGTCGGCACGCCGGAAGACGGCCGCCGTTTCGTCGCCGGTGACCCGGACGGTGCGCGGGTCACCGAGCATCTTCTCCGGCGTGGTCCCACCGACCCCGTGCACCAGCAGTTCCAGATCGATCTCCGGCTCCGCCGGCCCCGCGAGGCGTTCCTGTGCACGTTCCACTTTTCTCGCACTTCCCCCGTGACGCGCTGACGTCTGTGTCGTGCGGGCTTCAGGATCGCCGTTCCGGCAGTCGGGTACACGTACCGTCACGGAATCTCCCCGAACGAGTGACGGCGGACGGTCCCGCAGGTGGTGGCGCAAGCGGAACCGACCCGTGAAAGGATGGCGTGTCGGACGGTAGGCGGCGAAAGGACCGGAGCGTACGTGAGTGAGAATCAGAACCTCCTCGCGGAGCAGCGCCGCGCCCTGATCCTGGACGAGGTCCGGCGCCGGGGCGGGGTACGGGTCAACGAACTGACCCGCAAGCTCGGCGTCTCGGACATGACCGTGCGCCGCGACCTGGACGCGCTCGCCCGCCAGGGGATGCTGGAGAAGGTGCACGGCGGCGCGGTCCCGGTGGTCGAGGCGAGCACCCACGAACCTGGGTTCGAGGCGAAGTCGGGGCTGGAGCTGACCGCCAAGGAGGACATCGCGCGCGCCGCGGCCCGGCTGGTCAGCCCGGGGGCGGCGATCGCCCTGTCCGGCGGTACGACGACGTACGCGCTCGCCCAGCACCTGTTGGAGGTGCCCGACCTGACCGTGGTGACGAACTCGGTGCGGGTCGCGGACGTCTTCCACGCGGCGCAGCGCACCGCGGGGCAGCGGCAGGGGTCGGCCACCGTGGTGCTGACCGGCGGGGTGCGCACCCCGTCCGACTCCCTGGTGGGACCGGTGGCCGACCAGGCGATCGCCACGCTCCACTTCGATCTGCTCTTCCTCGGGGTGCACGGCATATCGGTGGAGGCCGGCCTGTCCACGCCGAACCTCGCGGAGGCCGAGACCAACCGGCGGCTGGTGCACTCCGCGCGCCGGGTCGTGGTGGTCGCGGACCACACCAAGTGGGGCACGGTGGGCCTGAGTTCGTTCGCCACGCTGGAGCAGGTGGAGACGTTGGTGACCGATGCGGGGCTGCCCGCCGAGGCGCGCACGGAGATCTCCGAGCACCTGCGGCTGGTGGTGGCGGGCGAGCCCGGGGAAGACGGCACAGACATCTGAGGAACCGTCAGCTATGGTGGCCCCTGCCCGATCGGCCGCGCCGCGGCAGTGGCACAAGGGGGTCTCGTCCATGGCTCGTCGCCTGCGCCCGGTGGAAATCGACTTCGTCCGGGCCGCGCCCGTACGTCTGGTCTTCGCGCGGCAGATCTCCGCGGCCCCCGAGCAGGTCTTCCGCGCGCTGGCCGAGGACGTGCCCGGCTGGACGCGGTGGTTCTCGGCGGTGACGCTCGCCCGGGCCACCGACGGCGGCGCCGGGCGGGAGATCCGGCTCAGGGGCGGGACGCGGTTCGAGGAGACGATCCTCGCGGCGAAGGCGCCCGAGGTGTACGCCTACCGCGTCGACACCACCAACGCGCCGGGCGTCCGTGCCCTGGTCGAGGAGTGGTGCCTGACCCCTCAGGGCACCGGTACGCGTGTGCAGTGGACCTTCGCCGCGGACGGGACGGCGCCGTTCCGGTTCGTTCTCGGGCTGGCCCGGGCCGGTCTGGGGCGCGCCTTCCGCGACGCGATGACGTCCCTGGACCGGCTCCTGGCGAGGCGCTGATCAGCCGGTTTCGCGGGTATGGCGCGACTCGGTCACGACCGCTGCCATCAGTTCCGCGTCCAGCACGGAGACGTCGGCGAGGCGGGAGGCGCCGGACAGCGAGTTGAGCAGCGTCTTGGTGACGCGCAGCGCCGCCGGGGGGCGGCGGACGATCGGCTTGGCCCAGTCGGCGACGGCCGTGTCCAGCTCGTGCTCGGGCACAACCTTCTGCAGGATCGACAGGGACTGGGCTTCCGCCGCGGTGAAGGCGCGTCCGGTGAGGACGAGTTCGCGGACGCGGGCGGCCCCGACCTCGCTGATGAGGCGGGGCAGGAGGCCGCCCCACGCGGTGGGCAGCCCGAGGGCGAGTTCGGGCAGCCGGAAGGTCGCGTCCTCGGCTCCGACCCGCAGGTCGCAGGCGAGGGCCAGGGCGAGGCCCGCCCCGATGGCCTTGCCGTGCACGCGGGCGATGGTGACGGCCGGGTTCGAGGTCAGGGCGTCGCAGACGCGCCGTGCCTTGGTCCCCGACATCCGGATGCCGCTGCCCGTGGGGTCGTGGGCGAGGTGCCGGGTGAACTCGCCGCGGTCCCCGCCGAGGCAGAAGTCGGCGCCGCTCCCGGTCAGCACGAGCACCCGGACCGCCGGGTCCTGGTCCTGGAGGACCGCCAGGAGGTCGTCCAGCAGGGCGTCGGTGACGGTGTTGCCCTGTTCGGGAGTGTTCAGCTCGACGGTGAGGACGGCTCCCTCCCGGCGGGTCCGCAACGTCTGCTGCAGGGGGCCGGTCGGAAGGACTCTGAGGGGGAGGGCGGTCATGTCGTCACTTTCAGCGAGGTGATGCGCCGGAAGACCATCCGGTTCGCGTAGGTCGGGCCGGCGCTCGGGCGCAGGGCGGGGAATCGGTCCAGCAGCTGGGTGAGCAGGAGGCGGGCCTCCAGGCGGGCCAGGGCCGTACCGAGGCAGTAGTGGGCGCCGCCGCCGAAGGTGAGGTGGCCGCCCTTGCGGCGGATGTCGAAGACGTGGGGGTCCGCGTTGCGGCGCGGGTCGTGGTTGGCGGCGCCGTAGAGGACGTGAACGGTGGTGTCCCTGGCGATGGGTACGCCGGCCAGGACGGTGTCGTCGGCGGCGAAGCGGGAGTTGAGGTGGATGGGCGGGTCGTAGCGCAGCGCCTCGTCGATCGCGTCGTCGATGTCCTCCGGGTGCCGGCGCAGCCGGTCGGCCCGGGCGGGGTCCTGGGTCAGGAACCACACGGCGTTGGTCAGCAGCGTGGCGGTGGTCTCCAGGGAGGCGATGGTGATGAACATCGTCAGGTCGTACAGCATCTGGTCCGCCGCCGCGCGGTCGCCGGGGTACTGGGCGTCCCAGTAGCGGATCCAGTCCGAGAGGACATCGTTGCCAGGACGGGCGCGGCGATCCGCGAGGAGGCCGGTGAAGAAGGCCCGCATCTCCAGGGTGGCCCGGGCCGAGACCGCCAGCTCGCTCTTGGTGGGGATCAGTTCCTGGGCGTGGACCTGCCGGTGGGTGAAGTCCAGGATGTGCGGATAGTGCTCGGCGGGGATGGCGAGCCAGTGGCCGACGGTGTGGATGGGGAGCTGGTCGCCGACCGTCGTGACGAAGTCGGCCTCGCCGTGGGTGCGCAGCTGTACGTCGAGCCGGTCCAGGAGCCGGGTGACATGGTCGGCGATCCGGGGCCGCATGGCCTCAAGGGTGTCGCGGTCGAAGAGGTTGCCCAGGGCGCGGCGCCGGAAGGTGTGCTCGGGCGGGTTGAGGCGGGAGAGCGTCCGCGTCATCTCCCGGGTGGCCGGGTCCTGCCAGCGTGCCGTGCCGGACCGGCGCTCCTGCCAGGCGAAGTCCGGTACGAGCCAGTTCCTGCCGCGCAGGATCTCGCTGCAGGCGTCGAACCCGGTCACGAAGTAGCCGCCCCAGGGAGCGGACACCACATCGCCCAGTGCGCGCAGTTCGTCCCAGACGGGCAGGGGATCGGCCTGCCCCTCGGCGGAACGGAGACGACGAAGGAGGGGGATGACGGCTCGGCGGTCGGTGGTGGTACCGCGTATGACGCCAACGGCGGTCACGCGAAGCTCCTTTGTGGCTGGGCGTTACCGTTACCGCCGGAATCTACCCTTCCCCCTTCCTTCGTCATGCGCCTGACAGTGTTGCTCCTGTCACATGCTGCACATCAGACCCGCACATGTCGTGCCTCAGACCCGGAAGATGTCCAGAAAGGAGCTCCAGAAGCCCTTCTTCCTGGCCGGTTCCTGTCGTGCGGCGGCGACCGGGGACGTGGGCAGCGGCTGCTCCGCCGCGGCGGGGGCGGTCCGGTTGTGCAGGGCGGAGACCATGCGGGTGGCCGGTGTCGGGCTGAAGGCCACGGGCAGCGCGACCAGCGCCCGGTGGAACGGTCCCGGCCGCCACTCCAGGTCCTTCTCCGGGACGGCCAGCGTCAGGTCGGGCAGGGCGTTGAGGATCTTCTCGATCGCGGTGACGGCGATGACCTGCGCCGGGTCCTTGGCCGGGCAGGCGTGCGGACCGGCCCCCCACGCCAGGTGGGCTCCCTTGCTGTGCCTCCGGCGGGCCTCGGCCAGCGCGGGATCGCTGTTGGCCGCGGCGAAGCTGATGACGACCGGTGTGTTGGCCTCGGCCACCACTCCCCCGAGGTCCACGTCCTGGACCGGGTAGTGGGTGGCGTAGTTGGCGATGGGCGTCTGGTTCCACAGGACGTGGTCGAGCGCCTCCTCGATCAGCAGCCCGGAGTCGCGTCCGCTGGTGTCGGGCGACAGCAGCAGGAGCAGGGCGTTGCCGATCAGGTTGCGCTCGGGCTCCACGCCGGCGCCCATCAGCATGACCAGCTGGTCCTTGAGTTCCTCGTCGGTCAGCCCCGCCGGGTGCTGGATCAGCCAGGAGGTGACGTCGTCGCCGGGCCGGCGGCGCTTGAGGGCGATCAGTTCCATGAGGCAGGCGGTGAGTTCCTCGTTGGCGCGCAGGGCGTCCTTGCCGTCGAAGATCGCCGACATGGCGCTGGTGAGGGTGTCGCCGATGTCCGCCGGGCAGCCGAAGAGCTTGTTGAACAGCAGGAGTGGCAGCAGCTTGGCGTAGTCGTTGAGGAGGTCGGCCCGGCCTCGCTCGCTGAACTGGTCGATGAGGTAGTCGGCGATGGGCTCGACGTCGCGGCGGATCCGGGTGATGTTGAGCCGGGCGAGGCTGTCCGTGACGGCCTTGCGCAGCCGCAGGTGCACGGCACCGTCGGTGAACAGGCAGTTCGGCCGGTACGCCATCATCGCCAGCACCGGGTGGTCGAGCCCGATCCGCCCCTCGCCCAGGGCCTTCCAGCGGCGGGCGTCCCGGGCGAAGAGCGTGGAGTTCTGCAGCACGCGCAGGGCCGTCTCGTGCCCGAGGACCAGGGTGGCGTCGACGCCGGGCACGAGTTCGACCGGCGCGGCCGGACCGTGGGCGCGCAACCGGTCGTATACCTGCTGGGGGTCGGCTGCGAACGCGGCGTCGTGCAGGGGGCATCTGGCGCCGGTGGGGGCGGGGGCTGACTGGCGGTCCATGGGGGTTCCTTCTGCTGGCTTCCGGGCCGGTGGTCCGGGGGGTGGGCGTGTCAGGCGGCTCGGGTGAGCAGGTGACGCACGAGCGCGATCAGCGCGTGCGCGGAGGACTGCCGGTCGCGGGCGTCGCAGTAGACGACGGGGGTGTCCGGGAGCAGGTCGAGGGCCTCGCGGACCTCCGCCTCGTCGTACACCCGGCCCGCCTCGAAGCTGTTGACCGCGATGGCGTACTCAAGGCCGTACCGCTCGACGAGGTCGATGACGGGGAAGGTCTCCTCCAGCCGGGCGGGGTCGACCAGGAGCAGCGCACCCAGCGCGCCGCGGGCCATGTCCTCCCACAGCTGCATGAAACGCTGCTGTCCGGGGGTGCCGAACAGGTACAGCACGAGTTCGTCGCTGAGCGTCAGCCGGCCGAAGTCCAGGGCCACGGTGGTGGTGGTCTTGTCCGTCACGCCCCGGAGGTCGTCGATGTGGAGCGACGCCTGGGTCATCTTCTCCTCGGTGCGCAGCGGGGTGATCTCCGACAGCGAACCGATGAAGGTCGTCTTGCCCACGGCGAAATGCCCGACGACCAGGATCTTGGCAGCGTTGGTCACCGCGCTGGAGACATAGATGGAGCCGGGGGCCGTCTCAGCCGATGAGGGATTGGAGTCCATTCAGAACCTTTTCCAGGGTCGCTCTGTCAACGTTCTGAGCCCGGGGCGGCTCGGCGCGGCGCAGGAGGTGTCCCTGCTCGGATAAGTCGGTCAGCAGCAGCCGGGCCACCCCGACCGGCAGCCCCACGTGGCCGGCCACTTCGGCGACCGACAGGTATCCGCCCGCGCACAGCTTCCAGATCGCCATCACCTCGGGGCCGGCCCCCAGCGGAGGAGTCCGCTCGGGGGCCAGGGTGACCAGGGTGTGCAGCGCCAGATCGTCCGACGCCGGCAGCGTACGGCCGCCGGTGATGACATAGGAGCGGACGAAGTCACTGGTGACGGAGGCTTCCTCGCCGGGCGTCGTCATGCGCCGGCACCGTTGTCCGAGCGCGGCGCCACGCTCATCGCCTTGCTGAGGCCGGCGACCGTCTTCTGCATGCGGAACGACATGGCCTCCATGTCGACGTCCAGCGCGGCGGAGACGGCGAGGTACGAGCCCTGGCCGGCGGCGATCAGGAAGATCCAGCCGCCGTCGTACTCCAGCAGCGTCTGCTTCCAGATCCCGTGCCCCGCACCCACGAACCCCGCCACGGCCCGGCTCAGCGACTGCATCGAACTCATCGCCGCGGCGTTCGTCTCGGCGTCGTCCCGCTCGATGTCGTCGGAGCGCTGCAGCAGCAGGCCGTCGCCCGAGACGAGGATCGCGTGCCGGGCTCCGCGTACCTCAAGCACGTCGTTCAGCACCCAGGACAGGTCGATGTTCACTTGTTGTCAGGTCCTTCCGTGGTGTTCGTGGTGCGCCCAAGCTGTGTTCCGCGCGCGAACGCCCCGAGCCGAGACGCCGTCACCTCGCTGTCCGGACCGGAGCCCTGCGGGCCGGCGCTGTCGAGGGCCGGGACCACCGTGACGGGGCCGTTGCGGCGCCGGCGTTTGGGCAGACCTCCGGAGGTCTGGCCCACCACGTGCGAGGGGCCCACGACCGGGACCGGCGCCAGCCGCTGGGGAGCCGCCTCCGGGCCCGCGGTGTCCTGGGTGCCGGCCGCGGGGGAAGGGACGTCGGCCGAGAGGAGACTTTCGGGCACACGAATCACTGCACGCACTCCGCCGTAGGGGGACACGGAACCGACGGAGACGGCGAAGCCGTAGCGGGCGGCGAGCATGCCGCACACGGCGAAGCCGAACCGCGGCGGATCGCCGAGACCGGTGATGTCGACGGGACCGTCGACGGACAGCAGCGCCGCCGCCCGGTCCTTGGTCTCCTGGTCCATGCCGAGGCCGGCGTCGTCCACGATGAAGCACACGCCGGTCGGTACGGCCTGGATGTTGACCTCGACCGGGGTTCCGGGCGCGCTGTAGTTCGTCGCGTTGTCCAGCAGCTCGGCCAGCACCACGGCCACCGGCTCGACCGCCTTGCCGACGAGGGAGACGTTGACCTGCGAGTGGACGCTGACCCGGCTGAAGTCCTTGATCCTGCCCTGGGCGCTGCGGGCGACGTCGAACACCGTGGCGGCGCCCTCGCGCCGGCCCAGCCATCCGCCGCACAGCACGGAGATGCCCTTGGCACGGCGGCCGAACTGGCTGCCCGTGTGGTCGACCGACATCAGGTCGGCCAGGACGTCCGTGGTGTCGCCGTACTTCTTCAACAGGGCGTCCAGCAGGACCTGCTGCTCCTCGGCGAGCGACTGGAGCGTGCCCATCGCGGACTTCAGCACCGCCTTGGTCGACGCCTCCGCGTCCGCCCGTACATCCGCGAGGTCGCGCTGATGCTGGCCGGTCAGCGTCGCGATGTGCGCGTGGAGCCGGCCGACATCACTGCGCGCCTCCCCCAGTCCTGCCTCCAGGTCCTTCCTCGTTCTTCGGAGAGCCATGTTGGTTCTCCGGGCTCGCATCACCGCGAGGACCGCAGCGATGAGCACCACCAGCAAGATCCACAGGAGTGGATCCTGGGTCAATGACGTCATGAGACTCTCTTCAAGTCGCATCGCGCCGACAGCGTGGGAGCGCGACGGTGCCTTTGAGACTGTCCCCCCGGACGCATTCATGACACGCCATCAGCCCACTGAAAAGTGGGATGATCTTATCAGCCGTTCAGGCACAACACGCTTACCCAGAGCCACAATTGAGACGTCACCAAACCCACACAGGCCCGCTACCCGGCCGTCAGACAGCGGCCGCCCCACGGCCGCGTCCGGGTCAGTCCGGCCAGACGCCCGTCGCCAGGAACGAGTCGATCGCCGTCGCGTACGGCGCGATGTCCAGGCCCTGCTCCGCCAGCCACGCGTCCGAGTAGTACTTGTCGAGGTAGCGGTCGCCCGGGTCGCACAGCAGGGTGACGACACTGCCCGTACGCCCCTCGGCCACCATCTCGGCGACGATCTTCAGCGCGCTCCACAGACCGGTGCCCGTGGAACCGCCCGCCTTGCGGCCGATGGCCCCCTCCAGGGCGCGTACGGCGGCGACGCTGGCCGCGTCCGGGACCTTCATCATCCGGTCGATCGCGCCGGGCACGAAGCTGGGCTCCATGCGGGGCCGGCCGATGCCCTCGATCCGGGAGCCGCAGTCACAGGTGACGTCCGGATCGCCGGTGGTCCAGCCCTCGAAGAAGCAGGAGTTGTCCGGATCGGCGACACAGATCCGGGTGTCGTACTGCATGTAGTGGACATAGCGCGCGAGCGTCGCGGAGGTGCCGCCGGTGCCCGCCGTGGCGACGATCCAGGCCGGCTCCGGGAACCGCTCCCACCGCAGCTGACGGAAGATGGATTCGGCGATGTTGTTGTTGCCGCGCCAGTCCGTGGCCCGTTCGGCGTAGGTGAACTGGTCCATGTAGTGGCCACCGGTCTCCACCGCGAGGCGGGCGGACTCCTCGTACATCTTCCGGGAGTCGTCCACGAAGTGGCACCGGCCGCCGTGGAACTCGATCAGGCGGATCTTCTCGGCGCTCGTCGTGCGCGGCATGACCGCGATGAAGGGCACGCCGATCAGCTTCGCGAAGTAGGCCTCGGAGACCGCCGTCGAGCCGCTGGACGCCTCGATGACCGGGCGGTCCGGCCGGATCCAGCCGTTGCAGAGGCCGTACAGGAACAGGGAGCGGGCCAGCCGGTGCTTGAGGCTGCCGGTGGGGTGGGTGGACTCGTCCTTCAGGTAGAGGTCGATACCCCACCGCTCGGGCAGCGGGAAGCGCAGCAGGTGTGTGTCCGCCGAACGGTTGGCGTCGGCCTGAACCTTTCGGACGGCCTCTTTCAGCCAGTCGCGGTAGGCGGCGTCAGTGCGGTCGACATCGAGGGTGGCGCCGGTCCTGGTCTGGGGAGTGGTGCTCACGGCGGGGCTCCTTACGCTGTTCGCCGACGGCGCCTCGCGCGGGCCGGCAAGACGAGCATAAGCACCTTTCACACCGCTTCCCACCTGCATAAACGCATCTTTGAGCCAGCCAAAGAACGCCCTGGGGCACACTTGTACGAGCCCGCTGGGGGCGCATGGGCGCAAGTGCTCCGGGCGGCTGTCGCACGCGCCCCGCGCGCACTGGTGCTCCACGCCGCACCGGGGCAGACTGCACGCGAGGGGACGATCGCCCCCGGACGGGGGCGCACGGGACCACGGGAACACCGCAAGGGGGCGGCGAGACATGGCGGAACCGGAGTTCACGGCCACAGGCGTGCGCATCGGCAAACGTCTGCGTTCGCTCACCCGGGCCGGACAGGTCCGGATCAGCGACGGCAGGCTGCAGTTGCTCACCAGCTACGGCAGCGAGATAGACAGCGCGCCGGTGCAGGCGGTGCGCGCCTCCAAGCCGTGGTTCGCGCCGGACGACCGGGCGCTGGCCGACGTCAACGGCACGCGGTATCTGCTGACGCTGGGCGAGCACGACCCCGCGCCGGGCAAGCCGGGACCGCCCGCGGCCCGGAGGTTCATCGAGGCGGTCCGCCGGGCGGCGGGACGCGGCGGCTGAGCGGCGCACCGTCGTGGCGAGTTGCGCGAGTGCAACCGCTGCGTCACGCTGGTCTCACGTCACTCTGGGTTTACCGGCGATAACGCTGCGAACCAGCCCGCCGGCCACGACAGCAGGCGGACGTTTGGACGCAAGCACCCTGCTGGATCCGTTGTTCTCCGTGTTCTTCCGGTTCCTCCGGACCTCACATCGGGGAGTCGCAGCCGTGATCAGTCATCCAAGCAGGCACTGCACGGTGGAGCTCCAAGCCCTGCCGTCGCGGATCGGACAGGTCCGCAGAATCGTATCTGCACAGTTGCGTTACTGGCATCTGGACCCGTTGATAGACCGGGCCGCGCTCGGTGTGACGGAGCTGCTGAGCAACGTCCACCGGCACGCCAGGCCCGACAAGTCGTGCACGGTCGAGCTGGAGCTGCTGCCGGACCGGCTCACGGTCTCGGTGCGCGACCACGATCCGCGCCTTCCGGTGCCGGGCGACCTACCGGACCCGGACGCCACACCGCTGGCAACGTGCGGACGGGGCCTGGCGATGGTGGCCGCGGTGAGCGAGAGCTGGGGCGCGCGGCCGGACGGTGAGAACGGCAAGGTCGTGTGGTTCACGCTGCCGGCCACGGCGGGGGCGCGCAGCCGTCCGGCGGGGGCGCCGAAGGGGGCGGTACGGCCGACGCCGCCGACGCCCGTGTCCGCACCTGCGGCTGCGCCTGTTGCGGCGGGAGCCGGTGTCGCCTCCGGTGCTCCGGTCCCGGCTGGGGCCTCCCTGGCCGCGGGGGCCGCGGCTCCGGTCGGGAGCACGGCCACCGCCGTCAGCAGCCCGCCTTCCGTCGGAAGCTCGGCGCGGGTCGGCAACGCGACACCGGTCGGCAACCCGGCACGGGTCGGAAACTAGACACCGGTCGGCAATTCGACACCGGTCGAGGGTGCGAGGCCCGTCGCCGCCGCGGCTGCTCCCTCGACCGCGGCTGCCGCGCCCGCCGTGCGGCCCGCCTGGGACGCCGGCTCCCGCCCCGTCGGCCCTCCGGCCGTCCCCGGCAGACCGGATCACGGGCCTTCCCCGTCCCACGGCGATCCCACGGCGACCTCGCTCCGTACCGCGATGGCCTCCCCCATGTCCACGACATGAGCCGGCCCGGGTCCACGGCATGAGCCCCGGCCCTCACCCCGCCCCGGCCCCTCGGAAGAGGCCCGGGGCCTTCCTCGTCCTCACTCCGTCGCGATGGCCCGCAGTACGTCCAGGCGGGCCGCCCGGCGGGCCGGGCGCAGGCCCGCGAGGGCGCCGGCCAGGACACCGGCCAGGGCCACCCCCGCGAGGCGATCGGGCGGGAGGGCGAAGGCGAACGCGCTGTCGCTCGCGCCGTCCGACGCCTTCACCAGGACCCAGCCGAGGAAGGCGCCGAGGCCGAGCCCGCCCACCGTGCCGAACGCGGCGACCAGGACCGACTCCCAGCGGACCATGGCCCGCAGCTGGGCCCGGGTCTGGCCGACGGCCCGGAGCAGACCGAGTTCGCGGGTGCGTTCGTGCACGGCCAGGGTCAGGGTGTTCGCGATGCCGAGCAGCGCGATGAGGACCGCGAGGGCGAGCAGCGCGTAGACGAGGGTGAGCATCATGTCGATGCCGCCCGCCGAGGACTGCGCGTACGCGTCGCGGGTCTGTACCTCGGGGTTGCCGTACCGCGCGGCCACCGCCCGCACCGCCGCCCTGCCCGCGTCGGCGCTCACGCCGTGCCGGAGGGTGACGGCGATGAGGCGGTCGGAGTCCTGGGTACGGTGCGGGGCCCAGGCGGACCGGGTGATGACGTAGTCCCCGGCGAGTTCGGACCGGCCGTAGACCGCGCGGACGGTGAAGGTGTCCGTCTGCCCGTCGGTGAAGGTCAGCCGGGCCCGGTCGCCGGGGCGCAGGTGCTGCCGGCCGGCCTCCGTCCGGGTGAGGGCGATGCCGTCGGCGCCGAGGTCGCGCAGCGAGCCGGTGACGGTGCCCAGGTCGAAGGCGCGGGCCAGCGCGCCCGGGTCGGTGACCGTCAACGCCCTGCCGCTGCCGTTGACTTCGGCGACCCCGCGGCCGAGTCCGACCGCCGTGTCCACCTCGGGCAGCCGCTGCAGGGCCGAGGTGAGCCGGGGGCTGAGTCCGCTGCCGCCGGCGCCGTAGGAGGGGGTGCTGACGGCGATGTCGCCCGCGAAGGACCGGGACACGGTCTGGTCCATCGTGGCCTTCAGGGAGGCGGCGAACACGGTGAAGAGCGAGACCACGGCCACGCCGATCATCAGCGCGCTCGCGGTGGCGGCCGTCCGCCCGGGGCTGCGCAGGGCGTTGCGCCGGGCGAGCCCGCCGGTGACTCCGCGCAGCCGGTCCAGGGGTCCGCCGAGCAGTCGTACGGCCGTGGTCGCGGCGACCGGGCCGAGGACGACGAAGGCGGCCGGCGCGAGCAGCGCGCCCGCCCCGGCGAGCCAGACGGACGGGAAGACGAGTACGCCGGTGAGAGTCGCGGTGAGGGCCAGGAGGCCGAGGGCGGTGCCGGCGAGCGCGCGGACGCGGGAGGCGCCCGAGGAGTCGACCGCGGTCTCGCGCAGGGCGGCCAGCGGGGCGGTGCGTCCGGCGCGCAGGGCCGGCAGGAGCGCCGAGCCCAGGCAGACCAGGATGCCCACCGCGAGTGGCAGGACCATCGACAGGGCCTTGATCACCAACGCGCCGTCGGGGAAGGGGAATCCGATCGCCGGGAACAGGGCCCGCAGCCCGGCGGCGACGCCGATGCCGCCCGCGAGTCCGGCCAGGGAGGCGGTGAGCGCGACCACGCCGGCCTCGGCGAGCGCGGCGGCGGTGACCTGGCCGCGGGCGGCGCCGAGGGCACGCAACAGGGCGTTCTCGCGGGTGCGTTGGGCGACGACGATGGCGAAGGTGTTGTGGATCGAGAAGGCGGCGACGAGCAGGGCGACCCCGGAGAAGACGAGCAGGAAGGTCGTGAACACGGTCAGGAACTGACTGGAGATCATGTCGGTGTTCTCACGCGTCGACTGCTGCCCGGTGATGACCTCGACTCCCTTGGGCAGAACGGGAGTCAGCCGCCGGACCAGCTCCCGCCGGCTCACGCCGGGCGCCGCCCGGACCTGGATGCCCGCCGCCTGTCCGGGCCGCGCGGTGAGGTACTTCTCGGCGTCGGCCTGGGTCATGCCGGTGAAGGTCACCTGTGCCATGCCGTCCTGGCCGCCGAAGGTGGCGAGGCCGACGACGGTCACCCGCACCGGGTCAGGGGTGCGCAGGGTGGTGGTGTCGCCGATCTTCAGTCCGCCCTGCTTCGCGGCGCCTCGGTTCACCACGACCTCGCCGGGCCGGGCCGGGGCCCGGCCTTCGGCGATCCGGTAGGGATTGAGCCGGGCATCGGTGATCCAGTTGCCGGCGAGCGTGGGTGGCCCCTGTCCGCCGACGGGTTCGCCGTCGGCGCCGACGAGCTGGCCGGCGCCCTGGATGTCCGGGGCGGCCGCGGCCACGCCGGGGACCCGCTCGACGGTCCGCACCAGCGAGGTGTCCACCGGCCGCCGTACGCCCTGGGCCTCGCCGGGTGCGGTGATGGCGTCGGCGCCGCGGACGACGGCGTCGGTGCCGCTCGTGGCCTCGCCGAACATGCTGCCGAAGCTCGCGCGCAGCGTATCGCCCATGACGAGGGTGCCGGCCAGGAAGGCGACGCCGAGGAACACGGCGGCGAACGTGCCGGCGAACCGGCGCCGGTGCGTGCGCAGGGAGGTGAGGCTGATCCGCAGCGATGCGTTCATGACCGCGCCTCGAAGGCCTTCATGCGGTCCAGGACCTTGTCGGCGGTCGGGGACTGCATCCGGTCGACGAGCCGGCCGTCGGCGAGGAAGACGACCTCGTCGGCGTGGGCGGCGGCCACCGGGTCGTGGGTGACCATGACGACCGTACGGTCCATCTGGCGTACGGCCCGTCCGAGCAGGCCGAGGACCTCGGCGCCGGAGCGGGAGTCGAGGTTGCCGGTCGGCTCGTCGGCGAAGACGACGTCCGGCCGTCCGGCGAACGCCCGCGCCACGGCCACGCGTTGCTGCTGGCCGCCGGAGAGTTCCGAGGGGCGGTGGTGCAGCCGGTCGCGCAGTCCGACGACGTCCACGAGGGCGTCGATCCACTCCCGGTCGCCGCGCCGGCCGGCGAGGTCCAGGGGCAGGGTGATGTTCTCCGCGACGGTCAGCGTCGGCACCAGGTTGAACGCCTGGAAGACGAAGCCGATCCGGTCGCGGCGCAGCAGGGTCAGCCGGCGGTCGTCCAGCGCGCCCAGCTCGGTGTCACCGATGTAGGCGGCACCGGAGGTCAGCGTGTCGAGGCCGGCCGCGCAGTGCATCAGGGTGGACTTGCCGGAGCCCGAGGGGCCCATGATCGCCGTGAAGCGTCCGGCGGGGAAGGTGACGTCGACGCGGTCCAGGGCGCGCACGGCGGTGTCGCCACCGCCGTACACCTTCACCGCGTCCACGACGCGGGCCGCGGCCCGCACTGCGGTCGCCGTGGTCATGCCGCACCGCCCTTGCCGGCGTGGCCGAACTGCTCCTCCAGGACGGACAGGCGGCGCCAGTACTCGTCCTCGTCGATCTCGCCGGAGGCGAAGCGGCGGCCGAGGACCGCGAGCGGGGCGTCGCCCGCCGGACGTCCGGCGTCCACCGGCCGCCAGGGGCCACCGCGCCCGCGCCGGGCGGTGCGGCGCAGCACGGTGACGACGCCGATCACGACGGCCGCCCAGATCAGCGGGAAGAACAGGATCCACGGGCCGGGACCGCCGTCCCAGTTCGCCAGGGTCTGCATCTCGGGTCATCTCCCTTGTCGGTCTCTGTGCGGGGATGCCGCGAGACTCCCTCCGGGCGGCGGTCCGGGTCGTCGTGCGGCCGGCGGCAGTTCGGGTACCTCCCGGGGAGTACGGCGGCGGTGGCGGCCTGCTCCCCGCGGACTCCCTGGGGGCTGGCGGACTGTAACTACTAGTATGTACAGTGGCCGCATGAGCACCTCGGAACGACTGATCGAGTCCACCCGTGAGCTGCTGTGGGAGCGCGGGTACGTGGGCACGAGCCCCAAGGCGATCCTGGAGCGCGCCGGCGCGGGCCAGGGCAGCATGTACCACCACTTCAAGGGCAAGCCGGACCTCGCCCTGGCGGCGATCCGACGGACCGCACAGGAGCTGCGGGAGGCCGTCGAGCGGATCCTGGCCGGGCCCGGCACGCCGTACGAGCGGATCGAGGCGTATCTGCTGCGCGAGCGTGAGGTGCTGCGCGGCTGCCCGATCGGCCGGCTGACCATGGACCCGGACGTGATCGCGAGCGACGAGCTGCGCGCGCCCGTGGACGAGACGATCAGGCGGATCCGGGAGCTGATCGCGGAGATCGTCGAAGAGGGCAAGCGGCAGGGGCAGTTCGCGCCCTCGCTGGACGGCGAGGAGATCGGCGCGACCGTTCTCGCGACCCTGCAGGGCGGCTATGTCCTCGCCCGCGCCTCCGGTTCCCCGGCCGCCTTCGACGCCGGTGTCCGCGGTCTGCTCTCCCTGCTCGCGCCACCGACTTCCGGACAGGAGAACTGAGTTCACGTGCACATCACCAGACGGCGTCCCGACACCCGGCAAGGCCCGGCGGAGAACTTCACCGGCACGGTCTGGCTGGACGAGATAGCCGCCCCGGCCGCCCCGTCCCGACTGCGCATGTTCAACGTCCACTTCGCCCCCGGCGCCCACACCGCCTGGCACCGGCATCCGCACGGCCAGGTGCTGCACGTCCTGGAGGGCGAGGGGCTGGTGCAGCGCGAAGGAGGTGAGGTGGAGGCGATCCGCGCGGGCGACACGGTGTGGATCGAGCCGGACGAACGGCACTGGCACGGCGCCGCGCCCCGCACCTTCATGACCCATCTCGCGGTCGTGGAGGCCGCCGAGGACGGCACGACGACCGAGTGGCACACGCACGTGGACGACTACCCCGCCTGAGACCCGAGAAGGGAATCGCAGACATGCACGCCATGCAGTACGAGTACACCCTGCCCGCCGACTACGACATGGGCATCATCCGCTCCCGCGTCGCCCGTGTCGCGCATCTGCTGGACGACTGGGACGGCCTCGGCATCAAGACGTACGTGATGCGCGAGCGCGGGGTGAACGGCTCGCCGGTGAACCAGTACGGCCCGTTCTACCTCTGGAACACCATGGAGGGCATGAACAGCTTCCTGTGGGGAGGAGCCTTCCAGGGGCCCGTGAACGACTTCGGTCGGCCGGCGATACGGCAGTGGACGGGCCTGGCGTTCGAGGAGGGTACCGCTGCCGGGTCCGCGCCCGCGTTCGCCGTGCGCCGGCGCCAACCGGTGCCGGAGGGCGTCGAGTTGGCCGCGTTCATGGCGGACGCCGCGGCCGAGGCCGGGCGGCTGGCCGGGCAGGACGGCGCGGTGCTCGCCGCCGCGGCCGTGGACACACGCGCCTGGGAGCTGGTCCACTTCTCGCTCTGGGAGCACGACACGCCCAAGGCCGACGGGGACGTCTTCGAGGTGCTGCACCTGTCCGCGCCCGGCCGGGGCCGGCTCCCGCGCGGACGGCAGTGGTGACCCACGTCCGTACGGTCCTCGGCGACATCCCGCCCGAGGACCTGGGCGTGTGCGACGCGCACGACCACCTCTTCCTGCGCAGCCCGCGGTTGCCGGGGCAGGAGCTTGACGACGTCTCCGCCGCGCGGGCCGAGCTGGCCGCGTTCCGCGCGGCGGGCGGAGCTGCCGTGGCGCAGTGGACGCCGTACGGCATGGGACGGCGGGCGGCGGACCTGCCGGAGCTGTCCCGGGCCACCGGCGTGCGGATCGTCTGCGCCACCGGTCTGCACCAAGCGGTTCACTACGCGCCGGAGCTGCTCGACCGGCTGCGCGGCGGCGACCTGGCCGAGCTGTTCGTCTCCGAACTCACCGAGGGCATCGGAGCGACCGGGGTACGCGCCGGGCTGATCAAGGTCGCGGGCGGTTTCCACGGGCTCGACGCGCACGCCCGCTGGACCATGTCGGCGGCGGCCGAGGCACACCACGCCACCGGCGCGGCCGTCGCCGTGCACCTGGAGCTGGGCACCGGCGCGCTGGACGTACTGGACCTGCTGTGCGGGGAGTTGGGTGTGCCCGGCGAGCGGGTGATCCTGGGGCATCTGAACCGCTCCCCCGACCCGGTGGGGCACCGGCAGGCCGCCGCGTCGGGCTGCTGGCTGGCCTTCGACGGGCCGTCCCGCGCCCACCACGCCACCGACTGGCGGATGCCGGAGGCGGTACGGGCGCTGGCGGAGGCGGGGTTCGGGGACCGGCTGCTGCTCGGCGGGGACACGGTGGCGGCCGGGGCCCGCTCGGTCGACGGCGGGCCCGGGATGCCGTACCTGCTGCGCCGGGTACGGCAGCGGCTGGCTCGGGAGCTGGGCGCGGAGCTGGTGGACCGCGTGCTGGTGGAGCATCCGGGGCGGGCGTTCGGGGCCGACTGGCACCCGAAATGAAGCCGGCCCCGGGGACTAGGCCAGCGCTCCCAGCGGATCGTCGAGGACCGGCTGCCAGGCCAGTTCCGCCGCGCCGACCAGGCTGTTGTGGTCCAGGGTGCACGGCAGGATGGGGACGCCGCCGCTCTGCCCCCACAGGCTGCGGTCGGCGACCACCGCGCGCAGCCGGCCGGCGTCCGCGTCCAGCAGGGTGCGGTGGAGGCCGCCGAGGATGATGCGGTCCGGGTTGAGGATGTTCACCAGGCCCGCCAGGCCGAGGCCGAGACGGTCGATGAGGGCTTCGGCGGCCCGGCGGACGGCCGGGTCGTCGTACTGGGTGCGCAGCAGGTCGTTGGCCTGCTGGAGCAGCGACAGCTCGGGGCCCGGCTCGCGGCCCGCCTCCACGAGCAGGGCCAGCGGGTCCGCCTCGACGTCCAGACAGCCCCGGCTGCCGCAGTGGCAGGGGCGGCCCTCCGGGTTGACCGTGAGGTGGCCGACCTCCAGCGCGAGGCCGGAACTGCCGGTGTGCAGGCGGCCGTCCAGGACGAGCGCGCCGCCGACGCCCCGGTGACCGGTGGCCACGCACAGCAGGTCCCGCGCGCCCCGGCCGGCGCCGTGCCGGTGTTCGGCGAGCGCGGCGAGGTTGACGTCGTTGGCGGCGAACGCGGGTCCGCCGATGCCGGCGGAGCGCACGCGCTCCGCGAAGATCTCCCGGACGGGGGCGCCGACGGGCCAGGCCAGGTGCAGTGGATTGAGGGCCAGGCCCGCGGGTTCGGCGACGGCTGACGGTACGGCGAGCCCGGCGCCCACGCAGCGCCGGCCGGTCGTGCGCAGCAGCTCCGCGCCGGCCTCGACCACCGAGCCGAGCACCTTCGCCGGGTCGGCGTCGACGGTCTCGCAGCCGGGCGAGGTGGCCACGATCCGCCCGCCCAGGCCGACCAGCGCGGCCCGGAAGCCGTCGGCGTGGATCTGCGCCGCGAGGGCCACCGGCCCGTCCTCGGCGACCTCCAGCCGGTGCGAGGGGCGGCCCTGGGAGCCGGCCGCCGAGCCGGGCCGGGCGTCCACCCGGATCAGGCCCAGCGCCTCCAGCTCGGCGGCCACCGCGCCGGCCGTCGCCCGGGTGACGCCGAGTTCGGCGGTGAGCACGGCACGGGTCGGCGCCCGTCCGGTGTGCACCAGCTCCAGCGCGGGCCCGAGCGCACCGCGCCCCCGGTCCAGCCGCGCCTTTGAGGTGGTCCTCTCCCCCGCTGTCCGGGGATCCGCCTTGCCGTTCATGAGGGCGAGTCTCCCATGATCCGCACCCGGGGTGGCTCCGCGGCGGCGGCTACAGGCCGCTCACCCGCAGGGTAATGTTCAGCCGTCCGGCCAGGCCGAGCCGCTCCGGCCCGGTGCCCGGGCGGACGCGCGGCACCCCGTGGTAGGCGAGCCGGGCCGGGCCGCCGAAGACGAACAGGTCGCCGCTGCGCAGCTCCACGTCGGTGTACGGCTTCGCGCGTGTCTCGGTGTTCCCGAAGCGGAACACACAGGTGTCGCCGAGGCTCAGCGAGACCACCGGCGCGTCCGCCTGCTCGTCACCGTCGCGGTGCATGCCCATGCGGGCGTCGCCGTCGTAGAAGTTGATCAGCGCGATGTCGTACGGGACGTCCGGTACGGCGTCGGGGCCGAGCGCGTCCGCCACGGCGCGACGGCTCAGCTCGCCGAGCCGGTCGGGGAACGGCTTCACGGGGGCGCCGTCGCCGTCGACGGCCGTGCGGGCGTAGGCGTACGGGTACCAGTGCCAGCCCAGGCAGACCTGGCGCGCGGTCATGGTGCCGCCGCCCGGGGTGCGGACCGTGCGCAGCCCGGCGGGGGGCCGCGCCCACTCCCGGCAGGCGGCGAGCAGGGCGCGCTGCCGCTCGGTGTCCAGCCAGTCCGGGACGTGCACGGCGCCCGGCGCGACCTCCGCGCGCTCCCGCGGGAACAGCTCGTCCTCCATGCCCCCATCCTGCCGCACGGCCTCTGATCTGCGGCTCCGCTAGCCTGGACGCACGATGAGCGACCGTATGACGACACCGTGGGGCGAGGTCGAGCTGACCCGCTTCCCCGAGGATCCCCGCGACCGGCTGCGTGCCTGGGACGCCTCCGACGCGTACCTGCTGCGCCACCTCGCCGAGGAGAAGGTGCCGCTCACGGGCACGGTCGTGGTGCTCGGGGACCGCTGGGGCGCGCTGGTCACCGCGCTGGCGGAGCACCGGCCGACGCAGATCACCGACTCCTTCCTGAGCCAGGAGGCGACCCGGGCGAACCTGGCGCGGGCCGGCGTGGAGCCGGGTGCGGTGCGGCTGCTCACCACGCAGGACCCGCCGCCGGAGCGGGTGGACGTGCTGCTGGTGCGGGTACCGAAGAGCCTCGCACTCCTTGAGGACCAGCTGCTGCGGCTGGCGCCCGCCGTGCACCCGGACACGGTCGTGGTCGGCGCCGGGATGGTGAAGGAGATCCACACCTCGACGCTTCAGCTGTTCGAGCGGATCATCGGGCCGACCCGGACCTCGCTGGCCCGGCAGAAGGCCCGGCTGATCTTCGCCACCCCGGACCCGGCGCTGGAGCGGCCCGCGAACCCGTGGCCGTACGGCTACGCCCTCCCGGACGGCGTCGGCGCGGTGTCGGGGCGCACGGTGGTCAATCACGCGGGCGTTTTCTGCGCGGACCGGCTGGACATCGGCACCCGCTTCTTCCTTCAGCACCTGCCCGGCCCGGGCGCCGGGCGCGTGGTGGACCTCGGCTGCGGCAACGGCGTGGTCGGTACGGCGGTGGCGCTGGCCGACCCGGCGGCCGAGGTGCTGTTCGTGGACGAGTCGTTCCAGGCGGTGGCCTCGGCGGAGGCGACGTACAAGGCGAACGGGGTGCCGGGGCACGCCGAGTTCCGGGTCGGCGACGGCCTGGCCGGGGTGGCGCCGGGCAGTGTCGACCTGGTCCTGAACAACCCGCCGTTCCACTCCCACCAGGCGACCACGGACGCGACGGCCTGGCGGATGTTCACCGGGGCGAAGCGTGCGCTGCGGCCGGGCGGCGAGCTGTGGGTGATCGGCAACCGGCACCTCGGCTATCACGTGAAGCTGAAGCGGCTGTTCGGGAACAGCGAGCTGGTGGCGTCGGATCCCAAGTTCGTGGTGTTGAGGGCGGTCAAGCGGGGCTAGGCCCCGCTCCGGGACAGGACCCCGATGATCCGCCGTACCTCGGAAGCCATCGCCTCCCGCCCGACGCTGAGGTACTTGCGGGAGTCGACGGCCTCCGGACGGGCGGCGAGGAACTCGCGGATCGCGCCGGTCATGGCGATGTTGAGGGCGGTGCCGACGTTCACCTTGGCGATGCCGCCGCCGACCGCCGTGACCAGTCCGTCGTCCGGCACGCCGGAGGAGCCGTGCAGGACGAGCGGCACGGTCAGCGCGGCGGACAGCCGTTCGAGCAGGCCCTGGTCGAGGACGGCGGTGCGGGTGGTCATGGCGTGCACGCTGCCGATGGCGACGGCCAGGGCGTCGACGCCGGTGCGGGTGACGAAGTCCCGCGCCCGGTCGGGGTCGGTGCGGGCGCCGGGCGCGTGCGCGTCCAGCGGAGGCCGGCCGTCCTTGCCGCCGATCTGCCCCAACTCGGCCTCGATCCAGAGCCCTTGGGAGTGCGCCCAGGCGGCGGCCGCCCGGGTCGCGGTGAGGTTGTCGGTGTACGGCAGGCGTGCCGCGTCGTACATGACCGAGCTGAACCCGGCGCCGGGTGCCTGGCGCAGCAGGTCGTCGCTCTGCACATGGTCCAGGTGCAACGCGACGGGTACGGCGGCCCGTTCGGCGGCGGCGACGGCGGCGCGGGCCAGCGGCAGGAGCCGTCCGTAGCGGAACTTGACGGCGTTCTCGCTGACTTGGAGCACGACGGGTGTTCCCGCCGACTCGGCGCCGGCGATGACGGCCTCGATGTGTTCCAGGGTGATGACGTTGAACGCGGCGACGGCGGAGCGGGCGGCGGCGGCCCGGGTGACCAGCTCGCCGGTGGACGCGAGGGGCACGTGAGGTGTCCTTCCGGGACGGGGCCGGCGGGCTCAGGGGGCGAGGATCACCGAGCGGGTGAGGTGCCGAGGCTGGTCGGGGTCGAGGCCCCGGGCGGCGGCGACGGCGACCGCGAGCCGCTGCACGCGGACGAGTTCGGCGAGCGGGTCCAGCTCCTCCTCGATCCATGACGCGCCGGTGGCGCGGACCTGCTCGGCGAGCCCGTCGGGGGCCGCGCCGAGCATCCAGGTGGCCGTGCCCTCGGTGGTGACGCTGATCGGGCCGTGCCGGTACTCCATCGCCGGGTATGCCTCGGTCCAGGAGAGGGAGGCCTCGCGCATCTTCAGCCCGGCCTCGTTGGCGAGTCCGACGGTCCAGCCGCGCCCGAGGAAGGTGAACTGCCCGCATTCCACGAGCGCTTCGGGCAGGGGGGCGGCTAGGGCGGTGCGCGCGTCGGCGACCACGGCGTCGGTGTGCAGGCCGAGATGGGCGCGCAGGAGGGTGAGCGCGCTGGTGGCGAAGCGGGTCTGGACGACGGAGCGTTCGTCGGCGAAGTCCAGGACGACGAGGTCGTCGGCGGCGGTCCTGACCGGGGTGCCGGGATCGGCGGTGACGGCGGTGGTGCGGGTCCGGCCGCTCATCCTGCCCAGCAGCTCCAGCACTTCGGTGGTGGTGCCGGACCGGGTGAGGGCGACGACCCGGTCGTACGACCGCCCGTACGGGAACTCGGACGCGGCGAACGCGTCGGTCTCGCCCTGCCCGGCGGCCTCCCGCAGGCCGGCCACCGCCTGGGCCATGAAGTACGAGGTCCCGCAGCCGACGACGGCGACCCGCTCCCCCGGCTCCGGCAGCGCTCCCCGGTGCCGCCCCGCCTGCTCGGCCGCCCGTATCCAGCACTCCGGCTGGCTGTTCAGCTCGTTCTCGACATGGGTCATGCCCACACCCTCCCCTGCTGATTGTTCCTGCAAGATATAGCGAGCTTTCGAGCACAATCAAGCATTCGTGCGCAGGGCTGGGTGCGCTAGGGTCGCCAGGAGACCGGAGACGATCGGGAAACGGCCGGAAGAGCACCCGGACCGTCGTCCGGAAGCAAGGGGAACGGAGGCTGCGGATGTCCCGGGACGCCCGCTGGAAGGCGCTGCTGGAACTGCTCGTCGAGCGCGGCCGGCTGGAGGTCGAGGAGGCGGCGGCCGAGCTGGCGGTGTCGGCGGCGACGATCCGCCGGGACTTCGACCAGCTCGCCGAACAGCAGATGCTGGTCCGCACCCGGGGCGGAGCGGTGGTGCACGGGGTGTCGTACGAGCTCCCGCTGCGCTACAAGACGGCCCGGCGCGCCTCGGAGAAGCAGCGCATCGCGAAGGCGGTGGCCGAACTCGTCGCGCCGGGCGAGGCGGTGGGGCTGACCGGCGGTACGACCACCACGGAGGTGGCCCGCGCGCTGGCCGTTCGCGGCGACCTCGCCACCGGCTCCCCGGCCCTGACCGTCGTCACCAACGCCCTCAACATCGCGAACGAACTCGCCGTACGCCCCCAGTTCAAGATCGTGGTCACGGGCGGGGTGGCGCGGGCACAGTCGTACGAACTCATCGGCCCGCTCGCGGACGGGGTGCTGGGCCAGATCACGCTCGACGTGGCCGTGCTCGGCGTCGTCGGCTTCGACGTCACGCACGGGGCGGCGGCGCACGACGAGGCGGAGGCCGCGATCAACCGGCTGCTGTGCGAGCGCGCCGAACGGGTGGTGGTCGCCGCCGACTCCAGCAAGCTGGGCCGGCGGGCGTTCGCCCGGATCTGCGGGGCGGATCTGGTGGACACGCTGGTGACGGACACGGCGGTGGAGCAGGAGACGGTACGGCGCTTCGAGGAGGCGGGGGTGCGGGTCCTGGCGGTGTGAGCCGCGGCCGGTCTCGCGGATCGCGGAGCGCGCGTCACGGCGGCCCCGGTCGCCTCAGATGCGGCCGAGGTCGGCCTTCACGAACCCCGCGCCCCGCTGGTCGTTGCAGCCGACCGCCGGCCGGTCGTCCGGGTCGACCGCCATCTGCTGGGCCTGAAGTGCCACGCTCACCAGCGTCAGCAGCAGGTCGACGTCGCTCGCCGCGTCCATGCGCAGGGTCACCCACTGCGAGCCGGGCACGATCCTGATCGCACCCGAGCCCCTGAGGTCCTTGGCGAACCGCCGGATGGCCCGGTCGGTGAGCCGCAGATCGACATCGCGCTCGGAGTGGAAGTGAACGACTTCACCCCGGGCCGAACTCACCGCTTGCCCCTGGCCGCAACTCGGGACGGTCTGTCTCAGGTCGGGCCAGTTCGCCAGTTGCGCGAGCGCGCGCCAGGCCAACGTCATGGGCCCATCATGGCGCGCTCACCCGCTCGCAACCAGCTCGTGAGCAAGCATTAACCGACCTGTACGCCCCGCACGTTCCGGAACCCGCACACCCATCCACCCCTCGAACAGGCCGACCCCTGCCCGGGTTTCCCGGCCGGACCTCGCCGACCCAGGAAAACCGCAGGTCACCCCGTACCGAAGACCTGTCGCGCCGGCACTTCACCCCGACGCGTCCGGCCATCTCGCGCACCTGTTCCGTGCTTCACCGGCACGCACGTCCGAGCCACGGGATGTGACGGCACGCACGGCCGGGACCCGCGAGCAGGAGACACTCCTCTTGCCCGCCTCCCCGCCCACCCCTACGCTGAGTTTGTGCCGCAAATGAACAAAACCCGAACGCACAGCGTCGTGCCGGGCCGGAGCCTCACGGCGCTGCGTGCGGCGATCACCGCCTTCTTCGCGCTGGACGGCTTCGTCTTCGCGGGATGGGTGGTCCGCATCCCCGACATCAAGCACCAGACGCACGCCTCCGCCGGCGCCCTCGGGCTGGCCCTGCTCGGGGTCTCCGCGGGAGCCGTGCTCACCATGACGCTGACCGGCCGGCTGTGCCGTCGCTACGGCAGTCATCCGGTGACCGTGGCGTGGATGGTGGTGCTCGCGCTGAGCGTCGCGCTGCCCCCGCTCACCCACTCGGCGCCGGCGCTGGGGGCCGTCCTCCTGCTGTTCGGCGCGGCCTACGGCGGGGTGAACGTGGCCTTCAACAGCGCGGCGGTCGACCTGGTCGCCGCTCTGCGCAGGCCCGTCATGCCCAGCTTCCACGCCGCCTTCAGCCTGGGCGGCATGGTCGGCGCGGGCCTCGGCGGGCTGGTCGCCGGCACCCTCTCCCCCACCCGGCATCTCCTCGGCCTCACCGTGATCGGGCTGATCGTCACGGCCGTGGCCGGGCGCACCCTGCTGCGGCACGAGCCACCGGCGCCGCCGGAGCGCACACCGTCCTCGCCGGCGGAGCAGGGAGGCAGGCCGGGCGGGCGCGGGCTGGTTTTCGTCCTCGGGCTCGTCGCGCTGTGCACGGCCTACGGAGAAGGAGCCATGGCCGACTGGGGTGCGCTCCATCTCCAGCAGGACCTCGCGGCCTCCGCCGGCACCGCGGCTGCCGGGTACGCGTGTTTCGCGCTCGCCATGACCGCCGGCCGGCTGACGGGGACCGCCCTGCTGGCCCGCCTCGGCCGGGCCCGTACGGTCGTCGCCGGCGGCACCGTCGCTGCGGCCGGCATGCTGCTCGGCTCGCTCGCGCCCACCGCAGGGGCGGCGCTGACCGGGTTCGCGATCACCGGGCTCGGGCTCGCCAACCTGTTCCCGGTCGCCGTGGAACGGGCGGGCGCGCTGGCCGGCCCCTCCGGTGTCGCCGTCGCCTCCACGCTGGGCTACGGCGGCATGCTCCTCGGACCGCCCGCGATCGGCTTCATGGCCGACTGGTTCTCCCTGCCCGCCGCCCTCACCAGCGTGGCCGCGCTGGCCGCCGTCGCCGCCGTCATCGGGGTGTCGACGCGCCGGGCACTGGGCCGCTGACGCCCAGGAACCACGGCTTCCGGCCCGTTGGGCGGCGTGACCGTGCCGCCTCGGCCGCTTCCGCGTACGTCAGCGCCAACTTCCTTCTTTGTAGCCATCGTTGTCCGAACCGGACTCTTCGTGTTCCACTGATCTCCTTCCGCCACATCGATCACCCGCTCCCGGGCGGGAGAGTATCCATGAGGGATCCGTGTGTGACGACCTGGGGTTCGAAAAGCTCCTGAGTGAGGAAGGCTTCTTCGCGCGTCTGCTCGGGCGGGCACCGTCGGGTGGCGGTCGCGAACCGTTGTACGGCCCCGATCTTCCCGTCGTGCTGCTCACCGGTGGCCCGGGCATGGGCAAGGCGCGGCTGCTGCGGTCGGTGCGGGACCGCTTCGCCCCCAAGGTCCCGGTGATCCACCTGGACTGCGGCTCGCCGGTGTACGCGGACCGGGCGGAGCCGGAGCCGGACGCCCGCTCGGCGACGACCGAGGTCCTGGTCGAGGCCGCCCGGCGGCTGTGCACCTGGCAGGGCACGGGCGGCTCGTTCGCCTTTCCGCGGCTCTTCGCGGGCCTGGCGATGATCGCGACCGGGGTGTCGGAAGGCACCCCCGAGGCGGTCGCGACGGAGGTCGAGAGGTACGAGGAGTTGCCCCAGAGGCAGCGGTTCCGGGGCCTCGCGACCGGTGACTTCTGGCGCGGTGTGCTCCGCGGAGCCATGCGCAACCTGCTGACGACCCTGTCCGGGCAGACGCTCGACCCGTACTCGGCCTCGGTGAGCACCGCGTTGCTGGACGCCCTCTTCGCGAGCCTTGCGCCCCGGGGCAAGGCGGAACTGGCGCGGCTCTACGGCGCCTACCCCGGCGCTGCCGGTCAGCCCGAGCACGGGCTGCGCGACCTCGCCACCGACTTCCGGGCCGGCGGCGAGGACCGGGAGCTGGCGGAGAGCTTCCTCTTCCGGGCGCTGCGTGCGGACCTGGAGGCGGCCTACGCGTCGGCGTCCGGCTGGCTGCGCCGCGTCGGCCGCCCGGCGCTGCTGCTGGACCACGCCGACTCGCCGCTCGGGGAGCAGCTGCTGCGGGCCGTGCTCACCGACCGCCGGGACGGGCAGCGCGACCGCGTGGTGATCGTGGGCACCGCGCGCCGGGCGGACGGCGGCGCCTTCCTGTACGAGGGTCTGTCCCCGCGGGAGGTGCCGTCCCCGGCGGAGTTCAGACCCGCCGACGGGGTGCCGGCCACCTGGTCCCGGCGCCCGGACCCGGGAGCGGACCGGGCGCCGCTGGCCGGCGGGGTGCTCCTGCTGCGGATGCCTCTTCTCACCGGTGACCAGCTCCGGCAGGAGACCGAGCGCAGACAGCGGCGCGCGGAGCCGGAGGGCGGCACCAACCGCCGCCGTGTCGACGCCGCCGTGGCCCGGCTGAGCGGGGGGCGGCCGCACACGGTGATCCGGCTGGCCGCCGCGGTCGCCGCGTTCCGGATGCCGGCGGACGCCAATGACCGGGACATCCTGGACGCCCCGCTGCGGCTCCCGGGCGACAACGCCCCCGAGCGGCCCGTGGCGGACGTCCTGCTGCAGGAGCTGGTCCTGGACCAGCTGCCGGTGAGACTGCCGGCCGAGCACCGGGACGACTGGCTCGATCTGCTCACCCATCTGTCGGTGGCGCACGACGAGGAGTGCGCGGACGTCCTGCTCCGTCATCATCAGTCCGGCCGCGTCCACCGCCTGACGGCCCATCATGTCTCTCAGCTGCTCACGGACACCGGATGGCCCAGCTGCGCGCGGCACTTCATCGGGGACTTCGGGCTGCGCCAGCTGCTGGTGCACCGGCTGTACCGGCTGCGCCCCGACGGCGCCGCCTGGTACGCCGACCACCACCTGCTGCGGGACCACTACGCCGTACGCACGGCGGACGACGGGGCGCCGGACGGCGGGGCGTTCCGTTCGGTCGGGGCGCACCGGATGAACCACCACCTGGTGTCCGGAGGCGTGGAGGACGTGGTCGGCCATCTGGCCGCCACACTGCCCGGCCGTCCCCAGGAGTGGTGCGCGGAGTTGCTGGAGATCGCCCAGGCGCCGTATCCGGGCGGAGCGGACGCCCGCCGGGCGCGCGCCGAGGGCCTGGTGGCGGCGACCGGGCCCGCGCTGCGCCGCACGGTCGACCAGCTGCTCCACGCGGTGTGGCTGTGCGAGGAACGGACCAGACCGACCGGCAAGGAGACGGCCCGCACGCTGGCCAAGCTGCTGAACCTGCTCTCGATCATGGAGTTCGAGGGCGCCGGGCAGCTCGGCAGGACGGCCACCGACTGGAGCGGTCTGGCGGAGAACGAGCAGCCGCTGCTGCGCTGCGCCTGCACCGAACAACTCGGCCGAAGGAGATAACGGGGATGCCCAGGTGGAAGAAGATCCTCTACACGCTGCTGGTCGCGGCGGCGGCCGTGGCAGCGGGCGTCTTCGGCTGGTTCTTCCTCCACAAGCCGGACACCTGCGCCGACGGGGTCGAGCGGATCGGCGGCGAGTGCATCGGTGTCAACGGCGAGGGCTACGACTTCGGCACACCGCAGATCCGTGACGTGGCCCGGGCCATCGCCCGGGAGAACAAGAAGATCGAAGGCCAGCCCCATGTCACGGTGGCGATGATGCTGCCGCTCCAGTCGGACAGGGCGGCGCTGCGCCGGCAGATGCGCAGCGATCTCCAGGGCGCCTATCTGGGGCAGATACAGGCCAACGAGGGTGAGGGAGAACCGCCGAAGGTCCGGCTGGTGCTGGCCAACCCCGGCCGGGACTACGGACAGCAGGCGAAGGTCGTGGACACCCTGCTGCGCATGGCCGCCTCCCCCGAGGACCGGCTGCGCGCCGTCACCGGCTTCAACCTCAGCCTCGGCGCCACCGAGGAGGCGGTCAGCCGGCTGACGGAGCACAAGGTCCCGGTGCTCGCCTCCCGGATCAGCGGGGACCAGATCGCGAACGAGGACGGGGCGGACGGGATGGCGAAGCCGCGCTACCCCGGCCTGGCCCGGATCATCCCCACCAACAGCGACGCGGCTCAGGCGCTGGCCGACTTCAACGGCGAACGGGGCCGGGAGAACCGTAAGACGGTGCTGGTCTACGACAGACGTCCGGACAAGTACAACGAGTCGCTGGCGAAGGCGTTCAGCGGGATCGAGGAGAGGGGTCCGGCGGGCCCCGCCGCGATGCCCTTCGAGTCCCCGGCGATCGACGAGGCGGGGTCGACCGGGAACCAGTTCACCCAGATAGCCAACAACATCTGCGACTCCGACGCCGACATCGTCTACTTCGCGGGACGCACCCTGCACCTGCGGATCTTCGCGCTCAAACTCGCTCAGGTGGGCTGCGAGAACCGGCACTACACGATCATGAGCGGTTCCGACGCCGCCTCGCTGCGGCAGGACATGTCGGAGCAGGACTGGGCGCAGCTGCGCGGCGCGGACGGCAAGGCGAAGGTGACGGTGCAGTACGCCGCCCCCGCGCACCCGGACGCCTGGAGCACCGAGCTGACCGCCTGGAACAGGAAGTGGGACGCGACCCACGACCGCGAGCCCACCGCGGGCGAACTCCCGCAGTACCTCACGGAGCCCAAGGCGGCCCTGGACGGCCTGAAGAAGCTGATCGACACCACGCACCGGCAGGGCACGGACCTCGGCTCCACGCCGAATCTGGACGACTCCCGGACGATGCTCGTGTACGACGGCCTCGTCACCATCGGCACCGCACTGCACCAGATGCAGAACGGCGACGCCAAGGCGATGCCCAGCCTGGAGGATGTCGGCAGGGAGTGGTCACAGCTCCAGTCCCGGCACCGGGTGCGGGGCACGAGCGGCCTCATCTGCCTGACCAGCGGCGGAAACCCGTACGACAAACCCGCCGCGGTGGTCGAGCTGGATCCGGGCCAGGCGGGCGAGGGCAGCCTGAAGTTCGTCGGCCTCGGCTGGCCGATCGGCAGGGAGCAGCCGAAGAACTGCGTCATCCCCAGCCGCACATAGTCCGTTGACTCCGGGTGAATGGCCGTGCGACGGTGAAAGGCGCTCCTCTCACGAACCCCCTGGGAACTGGAGGCAGACCCGCCGTGACCTTCGGAACCGATGACTCCCGCCAGGCCATGGAACGCAGTTTGACCCCGGACCAGGTCGAACTCTTCGAGAAGGAGTTCGCCGCCCGGCCGGCGAACCGGCTGATGCAGAACGCGGTCACCCAGACGCCCGTGGACGATGTCGCCCTGGACCGGCGGATCCTCACCGGCATCGACCACTCGGTCTCCCATCACCTGGACGACTGGAAGGTCACCAACCAGAAGCAGAGCGGGCGCTGCTGGATGTTCGCCGGGCTCAACCTGCTGCGGGTCGGCGCCGCGCGGAAGCTGGGCGTGAAGGACTTCGAGTTCTCCCAGAACTACCTGCTCTGGTGGGACAAGTTCGAGCGGGCGAACCACTTCCTCGAGGCGGTCATCGAGACCTCGGACCGGGATGTGGACGACCGCACGGTGGCGCACCTGCTGGCGGACCCGATCGGTGACGGCGGGCAGTGGAACATGTTCGTGGCGCTGGTCGCCAAGCATGGCCTGGTACCCAAGTCGGCCATGCCGGAGACCGACAGCTCCTCCGCGACCCGGGCGATGAACCGCACCCTGAAGACTCTGCTCCGCCAGGGCGCCCGTGACCTGCGCGGGAAGGCCGCCGAAGGAGTCGAGGCGCAGCGGGAGCACAAGCGGGAGGTGCTGGCCGCCGTCCACCGGGTGCTCAGTATTCACCTCGGCACGCCTCCGCAGCGGTTCCTGTGGCAGTGGGAGGACAAGGACAAGGAGTTCCACCGCGACGGCTGGCTCACCCCGGCGGAGTTCGCCGCCGCCTATGTGCGGCTCCCGCTGGACGAGTACGTCTGTCTGGTGCACGACCCGCGGGAGTCGAGCCCGGTCGGCCGCACGTTCACCGTCGAGTACCTGGGCAATGTCGTCGACGCCCCGCCGGTGGTCTACCTCAACGTGCCGATGGAACTGCTGAAGCGGCTGACCATGGACGCGATCGTCGGCGGCGAGCCGGTGTGGTTCGGCTGCGACGTGGCCAAGATGATGCGCGCCGACGCCGGCGTCTGGGACGCGGGACTCTTCGACTACGCGGCCGTCTACGACGCCCCCTTCACCATGGACAAGGCGGCCCGGCTGCTGCACCACGACACGCAGATGACCCACGCGATGCTGTTCACCGGCGTCGACGTCGTGGACGGGAGCCCGCGCCGCTGGCGGGTGGAGAACAGCTGGGGTGAGGAGAAGGCCGACAAGGGCTTCTGGACCATGAACGACTCGTGGTTCGGTGAGCACGTCTTCGAGATCGCGGTACGACGCTCCGCGCTGCCGCCGGAGCTGGCCGCGGCTCTCGACCGACCGCCGATCGTCCTCCCCGCCTGGGACCCGATGGGCGCCCTCGCCGACTGAGAGCACCCGGCAGGCGGCCCGGTGCGGACCGGAGCCGGGAAGCGGCGCCACGGGGTTATCGTGGCGCCGTGACCGGCTCGTCGGAGCGCCCCCTCCTCTTCCTCGACATCGACGGACCCCTCATCCCGTTCGGGCCGTCGCGGGGCCGCCGTCGGACGGTCCCCCCTCTCGCCTCCGCGGAGTCGCCCGCCCCGGGAAACCCCCTGCTGGACCGCCTCGACCCCACCGTCGGTCCCCGTCTGACGGCTCTGGGGTGCGACCTGGTCTGGGCCACGACATGGCTGGACTCCGCGAACGAGGTGGTCGCCCCACTGATCGGGCTGCCGAGTCTGCCCGTGGTGAGGTGGCCGGACACCGGCATCGACGAGGGGCCGCGCGGCCTGCACTGGAAGACCCGCCGCCTTGTCGAGTGGGCCGGCCACCGCCCGTTCATCTGGGTGGACGACGAGATCAGCGCCATGGACCGGCTCTGGGTCGCCGCACAGCGCCACGAACCGTTCCTGCTGCACCGCGTCGCTCCGGACGCAGGCCTCACCGACGACGACTTCGCCGCACTCACCGACTGGCTCCGGGCCGCCCAGCCGTAAGGGTGGGGAACGTCGGAGCAGGAACTCGACTTCGTCCGGCAGACCGGGGCGGCCGATCTCGACCACGGGCCGGTCCTCGTGGGCGGCTGCCCCGGTAACGGCGCTCGCTCCGGGCCCCCGGCCCGCGCGTGCAGTGCCCCTTGACGCCCGGTCAGTCCGTTGTGGTCAGCATTTTCGCCAGCACCGCGCGCTGCACCGGTCGTACCTCGCCGTGCAGTGCGCGCCCCTTCCCCGTGAGCGCCACCCGCACCCCGCGCCGGTCCTCCGCGCACATGGCCCGGTCGACGAGGCCGTCCTTCTCCAGGCGGCCGATGAGCCGGGACAGCGCGCTCTGGCTGAGGTGGACCCGGTCGGAGATCTCCTGGACGCGGTAGGCGCAGCCGCCGTCCGCCGCCGCGCCCTCGGCCAGCACGTCGAGCACTTCGAAGTCGCTCGCGCACAGGCCGTGCCCGACCAGCGCCCGGTCCAGTTCGCACTGGGTGCGGGCGTGCAGGGCCAGGATGCCCCGCCACTCCTCCACGAGCGCCTGCTCGGCCTTCTTCGCCGCCATGAGCGCACGGTAGCAGAGAAGTGAATTTATTGCACCGTAATTAAATGCGTTTGCATTCAATGCATGCGCATGTAGTGTCGTCGGCATGACCTCTCCGCTCACCACCTCCGCAACCGAGGGGCGCTGGACTCCCCGGCTGTGGGGCACCCTGCTGGTGCTGTGCGCCGCGATGTTCCTGGACGCACTGGACGTGTCGATGGTCGGCGTCGCCCTGCCGTCCATCGGCTCCGATCTCCACCTGTCCACGTCGACCCTGCAATGGGTCGTCAGCGGCTACATCCTGGGCTACGGCGGCCTGCTCCTCCTCGGCGGCCGGACCGCCGACCTGCTCGGCCGACGCCAGGTCTTCCTGGTGGCGCTCGGCGTCTTCGCACTGGCCTCGCTGCTCGGCGGGCTCGTGGACTCGGGCCCGCTGCTGATCGCCAGCCGCTTCATCAAGGGCCTGAGCGCGGCCTTCACCGCACCGGCGGGCCTGTCGATCATCACCACCACGTTCCCGGAGGGCCCGCTGCGCAACCGGGCCCTGTCGATCTACACCACCTGCGCCGCCGCCGGCTACTCCATGGGCCTGGTCTTCTCCGGCCTGCTCACCGAGGCCAGCTGGCGCTTCACGATGCTGCTCCCCGCACCGATCGCGCTGATCGCCCTGCTCGTGGGCATGAAGCTGCTGCCGCGCAGCGAGCGCGAGCGCGACCACGGGGGCTACGACGTCCCCGGCGCCGTCCTCGGCACCGCCTCGATGCTGCTGCTGGTCTTCACCGTCGTCCAGGCGCCCGAGGCGGGCTGGGCCTCGGCCCGGACTCTCCTGTCCTTCGTCGCCGTAGCCGTCATGCTGGTCGTCTTCGTGCTCGTCGAGCGGCGCAGCCCGAGCCCGCTGATCCGGCTCGGAGTGCTGCGCGCCGGCCCGCAGGTCAGGGCCCAGCTGGGCGCGTTGACGTTCGTCGGCAGCTACACGGGGTTCCAGTTCCTGGTCACGCTCTACATGCAGCAGGTGCTGGGCTGGTCGGCCCTGCACACGGCGCTGGCGTTCCTGCCGGCGGGCGCGCTGGTGGCGCTCTCCGCGACCAAGGTCGGGGCCGTCATCGACCGGTTCGGCACCACACGGCTGATCGTGGTCGGCTTCGTCCTGCTGGCGGTCGGATACACGCTGTTCCTGCGCGTCGACCTGCACCCGGTCTACGCGGCCGTGATCCTGCCGACCATGCTGCTCGTCGGCCTGGGCTTCGCGCTGACCTTCCCGTCCCTCAACGTCCAGGCCACCAACGGCGTGGACGAGCACGAGCAGGGCATGGTCTCGGGTCTGCTCAACACCTCGGTGCAGGTGGGCGGCGCGATCTTCCTGGCCGTCGTGACGGCCGTGATCACCGCGCACGCCCCCGAGAAGGCCACCCCGCAGGCCGTCCTGGACAGCTACCGGCCGGGCCTGGTCGTGGTCACGGTCATCGCCGTCGCGGGGCTGCTGCTGTCGCTCAGCGGACTGCGCCGGTCCCGTCCCGGACACTCCGTCGTGGTCGCCGGGTCCACCATGAAGGAGGCGGACGCGGAGCGCGTACCGGTCCGCGACTGAGAGCCACCGCCGCGAAGAGGCAGAACGCCTCCGCGCGTGCGCCCGGCCGGAGTTGATTGCTCCGCCGGGCGCACGCATGTGAGACTGACGAAATGGACGCATACGGGGGCCGCCGCACTCAGGCGGAGCGGGACGCGGCGACGGTCGAGATCGGGTACGCGCTGTTCAGCGCCGCGTTCGCGGCGGCCCTGCTGTTCGGGGCCGTGGCCGGGCCCGCACTGCTCTTCGACCTGCCCGACCTCCTGTCCACGGCCCTGCTACGGCTCGGGACGGCGCTCGCGCCGGTCCTGTTCATGGCCCGGGTGATCAGCGTGCTGCTGCGCTTCCGGCGGCCGGCTCAGCCCAGCCAGCCCGGCCGCACCAACCCCGACTCGTAGGCGAGGACGACGAGTTGGGCGCGGTCCCGGGCGCCCAGCTTCACCATCGTCCGGCTCACATGGGTCTTGGCCGTGAGCGGACTGACCACCAGCCGGCGGGCGATCTCCTCGTTGGACAGCCCGATGCCGACCAGCGCCATCACCTCCCGCTCCCGCTCGGTGAGCCGGGCGAGGGCGCCGGCCGCCGCGGGCTCCTTGGAGCGGGCCGCGAACTCGGCGATCAGCCGGCGGGTGACGCCCGGTGACAGCAGGGCGTCACCGTCGACCACCGCCCTGACGGCGCGCAGGAGTTCGTCCGGCTCGGTGTCCTTCACCAGGAAGCCGGAGGCTCCCGCGCGGATCGCCTCGAAGACGTACTCGTCCAGTTCGAAGGTGGTGAGCATGACCACCTTCACGTCCGCCAGCTCCGTGTCCGAGGTGATGCGGCGGGTCGCGGCCAGGCCGTCCAGCAGCGGCATGCGGATGTCCATGAGGACGACGTCCGGACGCAGTTCGCGCACCCGGCGCAGCGCCTCCTCGCCGTCGGCCGCCTCGCCGGCCACCTCGATGTCGGGCTGCGCGTCGAGCAGCGCCCTGAAACCGGCCCGCACCAGCGACTGGTCGTCGGCCAGCAGTACCCGGATCACTGGTCCTCCCTGAGCTGCGACGGCAGGACGGCGAGCACCCGGAAGCCGCCGTCGGGGCGCGGGCCCGCCTCGATGGTGCCACCCAGCGCGGCGGCCCGCTCCCGCATACCGGCCAGTCCGTTCCCGCTGCCGCCCGCGTCCGCGCCGGTCGCCGGGCCGTCGTCGTCGATCCGCAGCCGCAGCACACCGTCGCCGTACCCGAAGTGCACGCGCGCGTGCCGCGAACCGGAGTGCCGTACGACGTTGGTGAGGGCCTCCTGCACGATGCGGAAGGCCGCCAGGTCGGCGCCGGGCGGCAGCCGTGGCGGCTCGCCCTCGGTCTCGACGGTCAGGCCGGCCGCCGCGGCCTGCTCCACCAGTTCCGGCAGCCGGTCCAGGCCGGGTGCGGGGGCGCGCGGGGCGGCGCCCGGGGCGCGCAGGGTGCCGAGGACCTGGCGCACCTCGCCGAGCGCCTCCTTGCTGGCGGCCTTGATGGTGGTGAGCGCGGCCCGCGCCTGCTCGGGGTCGCTGTCGAGCAGGGCGAGGCCCATGCTCGCCTGGACGTTGATGACGGAGATGCTGTGCGCGAGGACGTCGTGCAGCTCGCGGGCGATCCGCAGCCGCTCCTCGTCCGCGCGCCGCCGCGCCACCTCGGCCCGGTCCGCGCGCTCCCGCGCCCACTGCTCGCGCCGCACCCGGGCCAGCTCGGATACGGCGACGACGGCCAGCACCCAGGTGGCGAGAACGACCTCCTGACCGATTCCCCCGCCCCGGTCCCCGGCGGGCGGGAGCCACCGGTAGAGCCAGAGCGCGACCAGGACGTGCCCGGCCCACAGCAGCCCTACGGCCGTCCAGGCGGCCCGGCGGTGCCCGGCGACGACCGCGCTGAAGCAGCCGACCGCGACGGTCAGGAAGACCGGTCCGTACGGGAAGCCCAGGGCCAGGTAGCCGAGCGCCGCCGCCGCCGTGCCGAACACGACGGGGACCGGGTGGCGGTTCCGCCACAGCAGCATGACCGAGGCGACGACGAGCAGTACGCGCCCCCAGCCGTCGAGCGGTACGCGGTGCGGCTGGCTGTGCGCGGCGAAGTTGGTGCCGATCAGCACGAACGCGGTGAACAGCACGGTGGACCGCCAGGGCAGGCGGGCACGGTGCCCCTCGGCGTCGTCCAGGCGGTTCCACCACGGCGGCCCGTACCGCCACCAGTGCGAGGGCCCGCCTCGGTGCTGCTCTTCCATGCAGGCCACGCTAGACGCGGACCCGCCGCGACGACGTCAGCCGGGCGAGGTGATCACGTGTACTCCCGGGGAAGTACGACGCACGCCCGAGCGGAGCGGGTGCAGCCGCTCACCGCAGCCCCACTCCCTCCGCCAGCCGCGCCGCCGCGTGCCGGAAGAAGGCCTCCCGGTCCTCCACCACCTTGTTGAACTGGCCGAACAGCTCGAACCCGACCAGTCCGAACAGCTGGGCCCAGGACGCCACCAGCGCCACGGCGGCCTCGGGCGGCAGGTCGGGGGCGAGGTCGGTCACCATGCGCGCGGCCTCGGGGCGCAGCTCGGCGGGGAGCGGCAGGGCGGCCAGACCCGGGCCCTGATGGGCGTCCCGGACGATGCCGATGAGGGCCATGCCGACGCGGGCCGCGGCCCGGACGGTGGTCTGCGGGGCGGAGTAGCCGGGCACGGGCGAGCCGTAGATCAGCGCGTACTCGTGCGGATGGGTGAGCGCCCAGCCGCGCACCGCCTCGCACACGGCGATCCAGCGGACCGTCGGCGGGGCATCGGGCACGGCGTCCCGGGCCCGCTCCGCCGCCTCGCCGAGGGAGTCGTAGGCGTCGATGATCAGGGCGGTGAGCAGGTCGTCCCGGCTTGGGAAGTAGCGGTACAGCGCCGACGAGACCATGCCCAGTTCGCGGGCGACGGCCCGCAGGGAGAGCTTGGCCGCGCCCTCCTCCGCCAGCTGTCTGCGCGCCGCCTCCTTGATCGCCGCGGTGACTTCCTGCCTGGCCCGTGCGCGGGCGCCCTGTGCGGTACTCATGCCAGCAGTGTGTCACGACAGAGAGCAGTGCACACAGAAGAGAGCGGCAGAACAAAAAGAGAGCAGCGCTCTTGCTTTAGAGCACCCGTCTCCCCCACACTGGGGTCAAGCGAGAGCACCGCTCTCTCAAACCGTGGGGGTCACCATGTCGACGCATGTCATCAAGCCGGGCTGGTTCACCGTCAACGTCTTCAACCGGGCGGTGTCCTGGCTCACCCGGCGCGGTATCAGCGTCTGGGGCTCCCGTGTCCTCGCGGTGCGGGGGCGCAAGAGCGGACAGTGGCGCACCACCCCGGTGAACCTGCTGACGGTGGACGGGCAGCAGTACCTGGTCGCCCCGCGCGGTCACGTCCAGTGGACCCGGAACATGCGCACGGCCGGCGGCGGCGAACTGCGGCTCGGCAAGAACGTGGACGTGTTCACCGCCACCGAGGTCACCGACGACGACAAGGTCCCGCTGCTGCGGGCCTACCTCAAGCGCTGGAAGGCGGAGGTCGGGGTCTTCTTCAACGGCGTCGGCCCCGACTCCCCGGACGCGGACCTGCGCCGGATCGCCCCCGACCACCCCGTCTTCCGGATCACCGTCACGAACTGACGGGTTCCTCCTCCGTCGGCGCGGCCGGCCCGCGGTCCATCGCGGTCAGGGCGCGCTGGGCGATCGGGTGGGAGCGGACGATCTCACCCAGCGAGGTCGACCCCTGCGTGATGTCCCTGAACGCCCGCCACGCCGGACGGAAGCCGGTGAGGCCGGCGTGGAAGAGGCCGGGGCGCTTCTCGAACACGGTCAGCAGCCGCTTGCCGACGCTCATCTCGACGCCGAGGCCCGCCTTGATCGCGAACGCGTAGTTCAGGGCCTGGCGACGGGTGTCGACGGCGTCGTTGGCCTCGGCGATGCGGACCGCCCACTCCCCCGCCAGCCGGCCCGAGCGCAGTGCGAAGGAGATGCCCTCGCGGGTCCACGGCTCCAGCAGGCCCGCCGCGTCACCGCAGACCAGCACCCGGCCCCGGGACAGCGGCGAGTCGTCGGCGCGGCAGCGGGTCAGATGCCCGGAGGAGATGGCCGGTTCGAAGCCGGCGAGGCCCAGGCGGGCGATGAAGTCCTCCAAGTACCGCTTGGTGGCGGCGCCTTCGCCGCGCGCGGAGATCACCCCGACCGTCAGCGTGTCGCCCTTGGGGAACACCCAGCCGTAACTGCCCGGCATCGGGCCCCAGTCGATGAGGACCCGCCCCTTCCAGTCCTCGGCGACCGTCTCCGGCACCGGGATCTCCGCCTCCAGGCCGAGGTCCACCTGGTCGAGCTTCACTCCGACGTGCGCCCCTATCCGGCTGGCGCTGCCGTCGGCACCGACGACCGCGCGGGCCAGCACCGTCTCCCCGCCCTGGAGGACGACGGCGACCGTGCGCCGGTCCGGCACCGCCGAGCCGTGCTGCTCGACCCGCTGCACCGTGACGCCCGTACGCAGCTCGGCGCCCGCCTTCTGGGCGTGCTCGACCAGCTGCTGGTCGAACTCGGCACGGTTGACCAGCCCGAACAGCATCTGCTTGGAGCGGCGGGTGCGGGTGAAGCGGCCGTTGCTGGAGAAGGTGACCGCGTGCACCCGGTCCCGGAAGGGCAGCTCGAAGCCGGGGGGCAGCGCATCGCGCGAGGGGCCGATGATGCCGCCGCCGCAGGTCTTGTAGCGGGGCAACTCGGCCTTCTCCAGCAACAGCACGCGCCGTCCCGCCACCGCCGCCGCATAGGCGGCCGAGGCGCCCGCGGGGCCCGCGCCCACCACGACGACGTCCCACACCCGCTGCACGTCGTCCGCCGAAGAGTTCTCGCCGCTCACGATGGTCTACCGCTCCGATCAAGCCGCTGCCAAGTGTCCTGTCGCATCCTACGGCGGCCGTCCGCGCAGGCCGCTGTGGGAGGATCGGTGTACTCACCCCGTACAACGTCGCACCCACGAGGAGCGTGCCCATGCCGTCGAATCCGGTCGCCGAGACCGTCGCCTCGCTGCTGCCCCGGGCGAAGGCGGAGCTGACCGAACTGGTCGCCTTCAAGTCGGTGGCGGACTTCACGCAGTTCCCGAAGAGCGAGAGCGACGCCGCCGCGGGCTGGGTCGCCGACGCGCTGCGCGCCGAGGGCTTCCAGGACGTGGCCCTGCTCGACACCCCGGACGGCACGCAGTCGGTGTACGGGTACCTGCCGGGCCCGGAGGGTGCGAAAACGGTTCTTCTCTACGCGCACTACGACGTGCAGCCCCCGCTGGACGAGGCCGGCTGGACCACCCCGCCGTTCGAGCTGACCGAGCGCGACGGCCGCTGGTACGGCCGCGGGACCGCCGACTGCAAGGGCGGCTTCATCATGCACCTGCTCGCGCTGCGCGCCCTCAAGGCGAACGGCGGCGTCCCGGTGCACGTGAAGGTGATCGTCGAGGGCTCGGAGGAGCAGGGCACGGGCGGCCTGGAGCGGTACGCCGAGCAGCACCCCGAGCTGCTGGCGGCGGACACCATCGTCATCGGCGACGCGGGCAACTTCCGTGTCGGCCTGCCCACGGTCACCACCACCCTGCGCGGCATGACCCTGGTCCGGGTGCGGATCGACACCCTGGCCGGCAACCTGCACTCGGGCCAGTTCGGCGGTGCCGCCCCGGACGCGCTGGCCGCGCTGGTCCGGGTCCTGGACTCGCTGCGCGCCGAGGACGGCTCGACCACGGTCGACGGCCTGGACGCCGCGGCCCGGTGGGAGGGCCTGGAGTACACCGAGGAGCAGTTCCGCACGGACGCCAAGGTGCTGGACGGCGTCGGGCTGATCGGTGACGGCTCGGTCGCCGACCGTATCTGGGCCCGCCCGGCGGTCACCGTGCTCGGCATCGACTGCCCGCCGGTCGTCGGGGCCACCCCGTCGGTGCAGTCCAGCGCCCGCGCCCTGATCAGCCTGCGGGTGCCGCCGGGCGTGGACGCGGCGGAGGCCGGCAAGCTCCTCCAGGCGCACATCGAGGCGCACACCCCGTGGGGCGCCCGGGTCAGCACCGAGCAGATCGGCCAGGGCCAGGCGTTCCGCGCCGACCCCAGCAGCCCCGCCTACCAGGCGATGGCCGACGCGATGGCGGTCGCCTACCCCGGCGAGACGATGCAGTACGCCGGGCAGGGCGGCTCCATCCCGCTGTGCAACACCCTCGCCGGGCTCTACCCGCAGGCGGAGATCCTGCTCATCGGACTGAGCGAGCCGGAGGCGCAGATCCACGCGGTCAACGAGAGCGTCTCCCCCGAGGAGCTGGAGCGGCTGTCGGTCGCCGAGGCGCTGTTCCTGCGCAACTACGCGGCGGGCTGAACCCTTCTGCCCACGGCAGAGGGCCCTCGCCCCCGGGCGGGGGCCCTCCCTACGGTCGGCGCATGGACATCATCGAACTGCTGCCCCGGCTGCACCTGCTGCGCTTCCCCGTCAGCCAGGCCTACCTCTGGCGCGACGGCGACGAGTTGACGCTGATCGACGCGGGCCCGATCGGCGCCGGCCGGACCATCGCCGACGCGATCACCGCGCTGGGGCGCGCACCACAGGACGTACGGCGCATCGTCCTGACCCACTTCCACGAGGACCATGTGGGCGGGGCGGGCGAGTTCGCCGCGCTGCACGGGGCCGAGGTGCTGGCGCACCCGTCGGACGCCCCGTTCGTGCGAGGGGAACGGCCCGGCCCGCCACCGGTGTTCGAGGAGTGGGAGCGGCCGATCCACGCGGAGGCGGTCCGGCAGCTGCCCACGGGCACTCCGCTGCCCCCGCGCTCGGTCACCGACGTCACGGACGGGGACGTCCTCGGCTTCGGCGGCGGCGCGCACGTGGTCCACGTCCCGGGGCACACCGACGGCAGCATCGCGCTGTTCCTGCCCGCGGTGGGCGTGCTGTTCACCGGGGACACGGTCGCGGCGGCACCGGCCGACGGGACGCCGATGCCGGGGGTGTTCAACCTGGACCGCACCCGGCTCCTCGCCTCGATAAGCCGGTTGGCGGACCTCGGAGCGGAGGCGGCCTGCTTCGGCCACGGCGCACCGGTCATGACCGGTGCCGCCTCCGTGCTCCGCTCGCTCGGACAGGACTTTTCGGAGAGGCCCTGAGGGCCGGCTCCGGGAGGCCGCGCCGGGTCAGCCGACCGGCACACCGGCCTCCAGGTAGAGCGCGGTGCCCCGCTCGCGGGCTCGCAGCGCCCAGCGCAGCCGCTCGTAGCGGACCGGTGGCAACATCCCCGCCGCCTCCTGCTCCGTGGCGAACCGCCAGGCCCTCAGCTCCGGCCCCGGCAGCAGCACCTGGGACGCCTCTGCGGACTCCAGCCGGCCGCCGTCGAACAGCAGCCGCAGCCCGCCGAAGCCGGGCGGGGCGGGCCGCTCCCAGTCCACGACGAGCAGCCGGGGCACCTCCCGCAGCCGTATCCCGGTCTCCTCGGCGACCTCGCGCATCCCGGCGCGGGCCGGGGCCTCGCCCCGCTCCACCACACCACCGGGGAACTCCCAGCCGGGCTTGTAGGTGGGGTCGACGAGCAGCACCCGGTCCTGCTCGTCGAAGAGCAGCACCCCGGCGGCGAGCGTCTCGGCGGTCGGCTCCGGGGTCTGCACGATGTCGCAGGCGGGCACGGCACCGCTGCCGACGGCGTCGGCGATGCGGACGGCGGTCTCGTACGGGGTGAGCGCGCTGGTGTCGACCGGGTGGGCGTCGGTGGTGAGCCAGGCGGCGAGGGCCGCGCGGTAGGGCTCGATGTGGTCGTAGGACCACTGCCGTGTCCGTATCTCGCCGTCGGGTATCTCGGACGGGACCTCCCGCCCGGCTATCCGCTCGCGCAGTATCGTTTCGGCCGGGGCGAGCAGCAGGTGGTGCACAGGGATGCGGCGGGCGGCGAGACCGCCGAAGATCTCGTCGCGGTACTCCTGGCGGAGCAGGGTCATGGGCACCACGAGGGTGCCGCCCAGCTCGGCGAGCATCGCGGCGGCGGTGTCGACCACCAGCCGGCGCCAGATCGGCAGGTCCTGGAAGTCGCCGACCTCGGCGAGGCGCTTGGGCGGCAGCAGGTGCGTGAGCGCCCCGCCGATGACCTCGGGGTCGAAGAGCGCGCTGTTCGGGATCAGCTCGATCAGTTCCCGTGCGGTGGTGGTCTTCCCCGCACCGAACGCGCCGTTGATCCAGACGACGGTCACGGACTCCCCCTCTTCTGTTGGCCCCCTGAGGCTTGCCCGCTCCACCCTGCCACGGAAACCCCCTCCCGTTGAGGGCGCCCGTCCGGGCACGCAGGAGTGCCGGTGCCCGCCTCGGCGGGGGGCACCGGCACGTACGCCGTACGACGGCGGGGGCTACTTCTTGCCGAGCGGTTCCTCGTCGACGGACAGGCCGCCGTCGGTGACGAGGTGGTCGACGGTGTCGAGGGTCGAGACGGCGGGGTCCTCGACGGTCTTGCCGCCCGCCGCGTGCGACGGGGTGACGGCGGCCACGACGAAGCCGGTGGCGAGGGAGGCGATGGCGAGCATGCTGCGCTTCTTCATGCGCTGATCAACTGCGCAGGCGGCCGGGGGTCACGCGGATCACCGCGGGTTTTCGTCTTCGGATCGAGCCTCGCCAACCGAACACATCCGAACACCCTGACCCCGGTTCTCGACCCACCTCTTCCAACAGACTCCGACACGTCCTACCGTAAACGCGCACCGATGACGCGTGCATGCCGTTATCCCGGTTTCGCGAGTTGGAGGAACGTCGACGATGCGTCACCCTCACAGCCGCACCACCCGCCGAAGAGTGGCCGGAGTCCTCGCCGCAGGACTGCTGTGCACGGCGGGCCTCGCCGCACCCGCCGTGGCGGCCCCCGCCGGGGCGCCCGCGGCGCCGACCGCCCCCGCCCTGGCCGACGGTCTCGCCCTGGCCCCGCCCATGGGCTTCAACAACTGGAACTCCACGCACTGCCGCGCCGAGTTCAACGAGTCCATGGTCAAGGGCATCGCGGACCTCTTCGTGGCGAAGGGCCTGAAGGACGCCGGCTACCAGTACGTCAATCTGGACGACTGCTGGGCCCTGCCGGACCGCGACGCGAACGGCAAGCTGGTGCCCGACCCCGCACGCTTCCCGGGCGGGATCAAGGCGGTCGCGGACTACGTCCACGCCAAGGGGCTCAAGCTCGGCATCTACACCAGCGCCGGCACCAAGACCTGCAACAGCGCGGGCTTTCCGGGCGGCCTGGGCCACGAGTACAGCGACGCGCGGCAGTTCGCCGACTGGGGCGTCGACTACCTGAAGTACGACAACTGCAACAACCAGGGCGTGGACGCCCGGCAGCGCTACCGGACCATGCGGGACGCGCTGAAGGCGACCGGGCGGCCCATCGTCTACAGCATCTGCGAATGGGGCGAGAACAAGCCCTGGGAGTGGGCCTCGGACGTCGGCCACCTGTGGCGGACCACCGGTGACATCAGCGACAACTGGGGTTCGATGCTGTCGATCCTCAAGCAGAACCTCCCTCTCGCGCCGTACGGCGGCCCCGGCCACTGGAACGACCCCGACATGCTGGAGGTCGGCAACGGCGGCATGACGGACACCGAGTACCGCTCGCACTTCTCGCTCTGGTCGGTCATGGCCGCACCCCTCCTCATCGGCACCGACCTGCGCAAGGCGTCCCAGGCGACCTTCGACATCCTCGGCAACAAGGAGGTCATCGCCGTCGACCAGGACCCGCTCGGCAAGCAGGGCGCGGTCGTCTCGTCCACAGGCGGGCGCTGGGTCGTCGCCAAGGAGATGAAGGACGGCAGCCGCGCGGTGGCCCTGTTCAACGAATCCGGCACCGCCCAGCGGATCGCCACCAGCGCGAGCGCCGTCGGCCTCCCGGACGCCGACGCCTACACCCTGCGCGACCTGTGGCAGCACCGCACGTACAACACCGCCGGCACCATCGCGGCCACCGTCCCGGCCCACGGCACGGTGCTGCTGCGCGTCGCGGCCGACCCGGACTGGGCCGCCCACCCGCCCGCCGTGGAACTCGGCCTGGACGGCAGCCCGTTGCTGGAGGCGGCCACCCCGGCCACGCTGACCAGCACCGTCACCGACCTCGGCCGTACGCCCGCGCGCCGGGTGTCCGTGTCGCTGACCGGGCCCGCCGGCTGGACCGTACGGGCCACGTCGGCGACGTCGGCCGCCACCCTGCCCAGCGGCAGGGCACTGCGCACCGGCTGGCGGGTGACCGCCCCGGCCGGGACCCCGACCGGCTCCTACGACCTGACGCTGCGCACGAGTTACCGCGCGCCGTCCGGGACGCCGGTCACCAGCACGCTTCCGCTGACCGCGTCCGTCGTCGTGGCGCCGCCCTCCGGCACGTCGTACCTCGGCGACCTGCCCTGGCTGTCGGCGACCAGCGGCTGGGGGCCGGTGGAGCGCGACGCCAGCAACGGGGAGAGCGACGCCGGCGACGGGCATCCGCTGACCATCGGCGGGAAGGTGTACGCCAAGGGGCTCGGCGTCCACGCGCTCAGTGACCTCTCCTTCTACACCGGCAAGGCCTGCGAGAAGGTCACCGCTGAGGTGGGCGTGGACGACGAGAAGGGCACGCGGGGCACCGTCGCCTTCGAGATCTGGGCGGACGGCACCAGAGCCGCCGCCACCGGCGTCCTCACCAACGCGATGCCCGCCCAGCCGGTCACCGCCGACGTCACCGGCGCCGAGGTGGTCCGGCTCGTCGTCACCGACGGCGGCGACGGCGTCGACTCGGACCACGCGGACTGGGCGGACGCACGGCTGAGCTGCTGAACCCCCGCAGCCCTGTCGGGCCCCGCTCCTTCGCCCCGCCGGGTTGCGGACACGGACGTCCGCGACCCGGCGGTCAGGCCAGTGAAAGGTGCTCGACGGGCTCGTGGGGCACACTTCCGAACCGCGCCGCCGCCCAGACCCCGCTCGCGCCCTCTCGCCCAGGCGGAGGGAAGCGGCTAGCGGGTCGCCGCCGGTACGTCCGGCCTGCGGGCCAGCGCTGCCGCGGCGGCGCCGACCAGCCCCGCGTCGGTGCCCATCTGCGCGGGCACGACGGTGAGCCGCTGCACGAAGGACAGGGTCGCGTAGTCGGTGAGGGCCTTGCGCAGAGGGGTGAACAGGACCTCGCCCGCCTTGCCGACGCCCCCGCCGATCACCGCGATGTCGATCTCGACCAGGGTCGCGGTGGCCGCGATGCCGGCGGCCAGCGCCTGTGCCGCCCGCTCGAAGGAGGCCACGGCGACCGGGTCGCCCGCGCGGGCGGCGGCGGCCACCGCGGCGGCCGAGGTGTCGCCGTCGGGGCCAGGGCGCCAGCCCTGCTCCAGGGCCCGGCGGGCGATGTGGGGGCCGCTGGCGATGCGCTCCACACAGCCGCGCGAGCCGCACGGGCAGGGATCGCCGTCGAGGTCGACGCTGATGTGGCCGATGTGCCCGGCGTTGCCGGTCGGCCCGGGGTGCAGCCGCCCGCCGAGCACCAGGCCGCCGCCGACGCCTGTCGAGACCACCATGCACAGCGCGTTGTCGTGGCCGCGCGCGGCGCCCTGCCAGTGCTCGGCCGCCGTGATCGCGACCCCGTCGCCGATCAGCTCGACCGGCAGGCCTCCGGTGGCCGTGCGCACCCGGTCGACCAGCGGGAATTCCCGCCAGCCCGGCACGTTCACCGGGCTGACGGTGCCCGCCGAGGCGTCCACCGGTCCGGCGCTGCCGATGCCGACCGAGCCGGCCCGTCCCCACAGGGGCGACCCGGCGAGATCGCCGAGCACCTCCTCCACGGCCCGCATGACCGTTTCGCCGTCCTGCTGGGCGGGCGTGGGTCGCTGGGCCCGGCCCAGGATCCGTCCGGCGCCGTCCACCAGCGCGCCGGCGATCTTGGTACCACCGATGTCCAGGGCCGCCACGAGGTCGGTGTGCATCAGAGTCAGATCTCCCCGTTGAAGCTCGAAAACCAAAGAGAGGCAGACCGGTCAGGCGGTGGGGGCGCAGGCCGGAGACAGCGGTGGACAGTCTCTCTCGCATCTGACAACGTTGTCCAGGCTCTATGCTCGACGCCACATCCTCATACAAGCCCACGGATCACGCATCACCCGTGGAAGAGACGGACGAGAGACAGGACAGACGCATCGTGCCCGAGACGACCCGCCGCGCAGACCGCCTTCCCGGGAACCGGTACGGCAACCGCCCGACGATGAAGGACGTGGCGGCGCGCGCCGGGGTCGGCCTGAAGACGGTCTCCCGGGTGGTCAACGGCGAGCCCGGGGTCACCCCGGACACCGAGCGCCGGGTGCAGGAGGCGATCGACGCGCTCGGCTTCCGCCGCAACGACAGCGCCCGCGTGCTGCGCAAGGGCCGCACGGCGAGCATCGGCCTCGTCCTGGAGGATCTCGCGGACCCCTTCTACGGCCCGCTCAGCCGCGCCGTAGAGGAGGTGGCCCGCGCCCATGGCGCCCTGCTGATCAACGGTTCCAGCGCCGAGGACCCCGAGCGCGAGCAGGAACTGGCGCTGGCGCTGTGCGCGCGCCGGGTGGACGGTCTCGTGGTGATCCCGGCCGGGGACGACCACCGCTACCTGGAGCCGGAGATCAGGGCCGGTGTGGCGACCGTGTTCGTGGACCGCCCGGCGGGCCGGATCGACGCCGACGTGGTCCTGTCCGACAACTACGGCGGTGCCCGCGGCGGCGTCGCCCACCTCATCGCGCACGGCCACCGCCGGATCGGGTTCATCGGCGACATGCCCCGCATCCACACCGCGGCCGAACGGCTGCGCGGCTACCGGACGGCCATGGAGGACGCCGGCATAGCCGTCGACGAGCGCTGGATGTCCCTGGGGGCGACGAACCCGGAGCGGGTGCGCCGGGCGGCGGAGGAGATGCTGTCCGGACCCGACCCCGTCACCGCGATCTTCGCCGGCAACAACCGGGTGACGGTCACCGTGATCCGGGTCCTCGCCGAGCAGTCCCGCCAGGTCGCGCTCGTCGGCTTCGACGACATCGAGCTGGCAGATCTGCTCCAGCCGGGCGTCACGGTCGTCGCCCAGGACGCGGCGGCCCTCGGCCGTACCGCCGCCGAGCGCCTCTTCCGCCAGTTGGACGGCACGCTCATGGCGCCGGAGCGGATCGAGCTGCCGACCCGGCTGATCACCCGCGGTTCGGGCGAGCTGCCGCCGGCGGACTGAGCGGCCGGGAACGGCACGCGACCAGCCGGCAAAGGCGGGCGAGGTCGCCGGAGCGCCGGGGCACACCCGGTGTGGTCACCCGTCCCCCCGCTTCTCCTGCTCCCCGCGCGCCCTCAAGCAGCCCTCCTCGCCCGCCCGCATCGCGCGCCGCTGCTCGATCCGCTCGCGGCGCGGGTCGTACGGCCTCATGGGCGCCTTCTCGCCCCGGATCTCCTCCAGCTGGCGGGTGATGGCCGCCATGATGACCTCGGTGGCCTCCTTCAGCACCTCCGGGGTCATCTCCTGGTCGTAGAAGCGGGT
>NZ_JBEYYR010000037.1:87317-97269 GCF_040645635.1 Streptomyces sp. NPDC046727 | reverse complement strand
CATCAGGCGGCGCATGTCGGCCGCGTCGGCTGGCTGCATCAGGCTCAGCAGCCGCTCCTTGTCGTCCTCGGGCAGTTCGGAGAGCAGGTCGGCCGCGTCGTCGGGGTCCATCGCCTCCAGCACGTCCGCCGCGCGCTCCTCCTTCAGCTTGCCGAGGATCTCGATCTGGTCGTCCTCCGGCAGCTCTTCGAGGACGTCGGCGAGCCGGTCGTCGTCCAGGGCGGCGGCGACCTCGGCCCGCCGTTTCGCGGAGAGGTGGTGCAGCACGTTGGCGAGGTCGGCGGGGCGCAGCTGCTCGAAGGTGGCGAGCAGGCTCTCGGCGCCCTGCCCGTGCTCCTCCAGCGAGAACCCGGTGACCGCCGACCACTCGGCGGTCAGCGTCTCGCCCTTCGCCCGCCGGAAGGCGCCGCCCTTCCTGCCCTTGCGCAGGAAGACGCGGTCGACCTCCCAGTCCCGGCGGGCGGGCAGCTGCTGCACGGACACGTCGAGGACGGTGACCTCCTCGCCGGTCTCCACCAGCGTGACCCGCCGGTCCAGCAGTTCGCCGAAGACCAGCCGCTCGGTGGGCCGCTGCTCGAAGCGGCGGACGTTCATGACGCCGGTGGTGATGACCTGGCCGGACTCGATGCCGGTCACCCGGGTCATGGGCAGGAAGATGCGGCGCCGGGTGGACAGTTCGACGACCAGCCCGAGGACGCGCGGGGGCCGTCGCCCGACACGGAGCATGACGACCAGGTCGCGGACGCGGCCCACCTGGTCGCCGTTCGGATCGAAAGCGGGGACCCCGGCGAGGTGCGAGACGAAGATCCGGGGGGCGCCGGCTGCCATGGCTGTGCTTCCTTTGCTCGCATTGGGTGCGATTTGCTGTTCCCTGCCCACTCGCGTGCGCTTCAGGCTAGCCCGTACCGATCGGATACGCCCTGGTGAGCGCTCCGGACGGTCTGGCTCCGCCGGGCCCGCGGAGCCCCGGTACGCTGCGGTACGCCGCTCACGGACTCGTCAGGACTCGTCAGAAAGGCAGCCCTACCTGTGACTGCGATTCCCCAGGGCCGTACCCGCCGGACCGCGCTGGCGACCGCGGCCTGCGCGCTGGCCGTGACCGGAGCGATGGTGCTGTCCGGGTGCGGAGGCGGCGACGACCCGGACGCGGGGACCAACGGGGTGGGCAAGCTGTCCGCCGACAAGATCCAGGCGAAGACGCGGGCCGCGGCCGACGCGGCGTCCGCCGTGCGGCTGTCCGGGACCGTGGTCACCAGCGGCCGTACGTACCGGCTGGACATGCAGCTCAAGGCCGACGGCGGGAGCGGCTCGGTGACCTCGCAGGGGTCCACCTTCAAGCTGCTGCGGGTCGGGCAGGAGCTGTATCTGAAGGCCGACGCCCACTTCTGGAACCACGCCGACGGCAGCGACGGCGCCACGGGCAAGCTGGACGGCAAGTACGTGAAGGTCCCGCAGGGCGATCCGGCGTACAAGAAGTTCAGCGGCTTCACGGACAAGGACGTCCTCCTCGACGGTCTGCTGACGCTGCACGGCTCGCTGGTGACGGACGGCCACCACACCGACCAGTCGGGTACCCCCACGATCCGCATCACCGGCGACAAGGGCTCCGGCGGCACCCTGGACGTGTCCCTCCAGGGCAGTCCCTACCCCCTCCGCCTGGTCCGCGGCGGCGACGCGGGCACGCTCCGCTTCTCGGACTGGGGCAAGAACTTCACCGTCGATGAACCGGCCAGGTCGGAGACGGTGGACTACGGCAGGCAGCTGCCGACGTCGTAGGCCGGGCTCACTTCCGCTTGCGGCGCCTCAGCAGGAGCTTCGGCAGGCCCGCCGGTACCGGCCGGCGGGTCGTCGCCGGGGTCGGTACGGGACGTTCGGCCAGGTCGCCGGCCGGCATCGGGGTCACGGCACCCGTCGGCACCAGGCGGAGCACCCGGCACTCGCGGGCCCAGCGGGCCGGCATCTCCTCGCCGTCGTGGGCGTTCAGCCGCTTGCCCTTCAGCTCGGCGACCGCCGCCTCCCACTGCTCCGACCCGGACGCCAGCTCGGCCACGGTCACCGGGAACGTCACCAGCCGGCCGCCCTTGTCCTTGCTGCGCACACTCACCTCGGCGGAGCCGCCGTCGGCGAGCCCCTCCAGCGGCTGCTCACCGGGCCCGTCGCCGACCACGCACACCGCGCCCTCGTGCCACACATGCCACAGCGCACGCGCGGCCGGCGCACCGGCGCTCCGGACCCAGATCAGGCCGGACTTCTTCGCGGCCTCCTCGATGAGGGCCCGGTCGAGCAGCTCACTTGTCATGCGCCCCAGCCTATCCAGGCCTTCCGCACCCGCTCACAGCCAGCCGTTGCGCTTCAGCGTGCGGTGGATGCCCAGGCAGATGACACCGGTGATGGCCATGATCACCGGGTAGCCGAACCTCCAGTGCGTCTCCGGCATGTAGTCGAAGTTCATGCCGTACACCCCGCACACCATCGTCGGTACGGCGACGATCGCGGCCCAGGACGTGATCTTGCGCATGTCCTCGTTCTGCGCGACGGACGCCTGCGCGAGGTTGGCCTGGAGGATGGAGTTGAGGAGTTCGTCGAAGCCCAGCACCTGCTCCTGGACCCGGGCCAGGTGGTCGGCGACGTCCCGGAAGTACTTCTGGATGTCCGGGTCGATCAGCCGCATCGGCCGCTCGCTCAGCAGCTGCATCGGGCGCAGCAGCGGCGCCACCGCCCGCTTGAACTCCAGCACCTCGCGCTTGAGCTGGTAGATCCGCGCCGAGTCCACACCCCGCGAGACCCCGCCCCGGCGGCCGGGCGAGAAGACCTCGGTCTCCACCTCGTCGATGTCGTCCTGCACCGCGTCGGCGACCGCGATGTAGCCGTCCACCACATGGTCGGCGATGGCGTGCAGCACGGCCGAGGGGCCCTTGGCGAGCAGCTCCGGGTCGTCCTGCAGCCGGTGCCGCAGGGCGCGCAGCGACCCCTGGCCGCCGTGCCGGACGGTGATGAAGAAGTCCCGGCCGGTGAAGCACATGACCTCGCCGGTCTCGACGACCTCGCTGTTGGCGGTGAGCTGGTCGTGCTCGACGTAGTGGATGGTCTTGAAGACGGTGAACAGCGAGTCGTCGTACCGCTCCAGCTTGGGCCGCTGGTGGGCCTGCACCGCGTCCTCGACGGCCAGCGGGTGCAGCCCGAACTCGCCCGCGATGCCCGCGAATTCCGCCTCGGTCGGCTCGTGCAGGCCGATCCAGACGAACCCGCCGTCGCGGCGCACCTGCCGCATCGCCTCCTGGGGGGTCAGAGGCTTGGCGGTCTGCACCCGGGCGCCGTCGCGGTAGACGGCGCAGTCGACGACGGCCGAGGGCGTGGCGGGGTCGCGCGTGGTGTCGTACGACGGGCTCGCGTCCTTGCGCAGCGAGACGCGGGAGGACGGACGGACCACGGCACGCAGGTCGCGGATCATCGACATGGGCAGGCTCCTTCGCGGGCGGGCAGCGAAAGCGCGCGGCAACGGGTGGAACTACCCGGAATGGGGACGTCCTGCAGGGGTCTCCGCCCTTGAATCAAGGGAAGGATGTTTGGCACGTCCACAAAGCGGGGAGCACCGCACCGTCGCGGTGGCGGCTTCGCTACTGATGCAGAACTGATTCAGATCAGACAGATCAGGCAGAGCGAGACGAAGTGCTCTTCCGAACGACGACGCGCAAGGGAAGGCGGCGGCCAGCCGGTAACTACATCAGCAGCCGGAAGAGCGAGTGGTACTGCACGGTCGACTTCGATCCATGACAGCCCCACCTCCTCCGGCCGGTCCCTCGTAAGGGAGTCTCATCGGCGTCGGGACTCGATCAGCGACGCGCCGGCGTGCTGCCCCGAACCACCGGCTCAGCGTAGCAGCCGCCCGAAGTGTCAAGGCGCCGCTTTGCCTGCTGCTGACGAGTTCTATGCTCGGCGCATGGCTGATGTTCTTCCTCTGGTAGAGGCCCGGTTGAGCACCGCGCTCGGCGAACCGGACGCCCGGGCCGCGGTCACCTTCCTCGGCACGGACCGCATCGAGGTGCTCCGCTTCCAGGAGGGGGACGTCGTCCGGTACGCCACCCTCGGCATGTCCCAGCACCCCATGACGGACCCCACGTCGATGCTCGCCGACCCGGTCAAGGGCCCCCGCGCCGAGCTGGTCCTGTCCGTCCGCGCGGGCCTCGCCGAGACCGACAAGGTGCTCCGCCCGCTGGCCGTCCTGGCCGCGACCCCGCAGGTGGAGGGCCTGGTGGTGACCCCCGGCGCCTCCTTGGACGTGGGCGAGCCGCTGTGGCCCGGCGCCCCCTTCACCTCCGTCCTCGTGGGCGAGCCCGGCGGGCTGGTGGAGGACCTGGAGCTGGACGCCCCGATGGATCCCGTACGGTTCCTGCCGCTGCTGCCGATGACCCCGAACGAGGCCGCCTGGAAGCGGGTGCACGGCGCCCAGGCCCTCCAGGAGCGCTGGCTCGCGAAGGGGACGGACCTGAGGGACCCGGCCCGCGGATCCGTCCCGCTGGACTGACGTCCGATCTCCGCCGAGTGATCGATCTCACCTCAACGTAAGGCGAAATTCGGCCAGTTGGCGAAGACGTCGACTCCGCCTTCGGCTCCGGCTCCTCCGCCGCGCGGCCAGTGAGCGCGTCTAATTAATGCACGGTGCATCTGTCGTGGCCGGTCAGGCATATGGTCGGGTGTTCCGTCCGGACGGGTGATCGTCCTTGACGTGGGCGGGCGGGGGTAGGACCGTGGAGCCCTATGAGGGGCGAACCCAGTTGCCCGAGGTGCGGTGGCCGGGTCAGGGCTCCCGGACTCTTCGCCGATTCGTGGCAGTGCGATGTGCACGGCACGGTGTATCCGCTGCAGCCTGTGATCCCACCCAGTGTCGAGGCGCTCAACGTGGTGGTGCACCGGACGCAGGTGCCGGTGTGGATGCCGTGGCCGCTGCCGGTCGGCTGGCTGTTCACGGGCGTCGCGTACGCCGGTGACGACCGCAGCGGTGGCCGGGCGACCGCGGTGGCCTGCTCGGGCCCCGGCCCGCTCGGCGGTCCCGGCGAGATGATCCTGATCGCCGAGGAGCTGGGCGTCGGCCTCGGCGCGCGCTACGCCGGCATCGACGGCCCGGACCCGGGGTCGTACATGAACGTGGAGAAGCCGCCGCAGGCCAAGGTGCTGGCCGCGGGCCGCCCGACCCCGCTCTGGCACGTCTACCGCACCCCCGACGACCGGGCCGTCTTCGCGGGCGAGGCGCTCGGGATGTGGCTGTGGGCGGTGATGTGGCCCGAGCAGGCCGGTCTGCTCATGTACGACGAGCTGGTGCTGACCGACCTGCGGGACGCGGGGGCGGAGATAGACCTGGTGCCCTGCGGAGCGTTGTCGCCGCGCCTGCTTCGGCCGTAGCGCCCGCCGGGGTGCCGGGTTCTGTGCGTGTGCGGCTGCGGGTTCGTCGTGGTGGCCCGCGCAGTTCCCCGCGCTCCTCAGGTCGGCTGCCGTAGGGGGCGCCGGCCGGGTGCGGGTGTGACAGCGAGGAGTGAAAACCCGGCTATCCTTGGGTGTCCCCTTCCGTCCGTCCGCCTGGAGTTCGTGTGCGCATCGATCTGCACTGTCACTCCACGGCCTCCGACGGTACGGACACCCCTGCCGAGCTGGTGCGTCATGCCGCCGCGGCCGGGCTGGACGTCGTCGCGCTGACCGACCACGACACCACCCGGGGGTACGCCGAGGCGATCGGCGCGTTGCCCGAGGGGCTCACGCTGGTCACCGGCGCCGAGCTGTCCTGCCGCATCGACGGCGTCTCCATGCACCTGCTGGCCTACCTCTTCGACCCCGAGGAGCCCGCCCTGCTCGCCGAGCGCGAGCTGGTCCGGGACGACCGGGTGCCGCGGGCCAAGGGCATGATCGCCAAACTGAACGCGCTGGGCGTGCCGGTCACCTGGGAGCAGGTCGAGCGGATCGCCGCCGGCGGCTCCGTCGGGCGTCCGCATGTCGCGACCGCGCTGGTCGAGCTGGGTGTCGTGCCGACGGTGAGCGACGCGTTCACCGAGGAGTGGCTGGCCGACGGCGGGCGGGCCTTCGTGGAGAAGCACGAGACCGACCCCTTCGAGGCGATCCGGCTCGTCAAGGCCGCCGGCGGGGTCTGTGTCTTCGCGCACCCGGCCGCCGCCAAGCGGGGCCGCACCGTGCCGGAGTTCCGCATCGCCGAGCTGGCCGAGGCCGGTCTGGACGGCATCGAGGTCGACCACATGGACCACGACCTCGACGCCCGGGAGCGTCTGCGGGGCCTGGCCAAGGAGCTGGGGCTGCTGGTCACCGGGTCCTCGGACTACCACGGCAGCCGCAAGACCGTGGCGCTGGGCGCGTACACGACCGACCCCGAGGTGTACGGGGAGATCATCCGGCGGGCGACGGGCGCGTTCCCGGTGCCGGGTACCGGCGGAGCCTGAGGCCCCCAGGGGCCGACCCGCCGTACCGCTTCACGCCCGTAGTTCCTCTTCTCGCAAGGCCTGTACTTCCCTCATGTTCGACATCGCCGTCTTCGGCTCCCTGTTTCTGACCCTTTTTGTCATCATGGATCCCCCCGGGATCACCCCGATCTTCCTCGCCCTGACCGCCGGACGGCCGGCCAAGGTGCAGAAGCGGATGGCCTTCCAGGCCGTCTGCGTGGCCGGCGGGGTCATCGCCGTCTTCGGCGTCCTGGGCCATCAGATCCTGAACTACCTGCACGTGTCCGTGCCCGCGCTGATGATCGCGGGCGGGCTGCTGCTCCTGCTGATCGCGCTGGACCTGCTCACCGGCAAGACCGACGAGCCGAAGCAGACCAAGGACGTCAACGTGGCGCTCGTACCGCTGGGCATGCCGCTGCTGGCCGGGCCCGGTGCGATCGTGTCCGTGATCCTGGCCGTGCAGAAGGCCGACAGCGTGGCCACGCAGATCTCGGTGTGGTCCGCGATCCTCGCGATCCACGTCGTGCTGTGGCTGGTGATGCGGTACTCGCTGCTGATCATCCGGGTCATCAAGGACGGCGGTGTCGTCCTGGTGACGCGACTCGCGGGCATGATGCTCTCCGCGATCGCCGTGCAGCAGATCATCAACGGGGTCACTCAGGTGATCCGGGGGAGCTGAGCCCTCGTGGGCCCGGCTCCCCCGGAAAGCATGAGCGGCGAATCCCGCGTGCGTGTTACGAGGCCGGGGTGGTCTCGGCCGGACGGATCCACAGGCGCTGTCCGATGGCGGCGGCCTGCTGAACGATCCGGTTGACGGAGGCGGCGTCCACGACGGTGCTGTCCACGGTGGTGCCGTCGACCTCGTCGAGTCGCATGATTTCGAAGCGCATGGGCTTCTCCCTTCGTCTGGTCATCCTCCTGCGGAGAACTACTCGTGTGACGCCTGGTGTATCCCGCGTCGTGTCTGAGTCAACACGCCGCTTGTTACAAACATTCCCTACGCTAAAGAAATTTTTCGAACGACTAATTACTGACAGGTAAGCGGCGCGACCGGAACCCTTGGGGACCAGTTGTGTTCGCACTGTGACCGCCGGGACAATGGAGGCGATGAACGACGACCTGGCCGCCCTCGGCGCCCGCATCGACCGCACGAACGAGCTGCTGGAACGCATGCTCGCCGAGGTGGCGAAGACGCCCTCGACCCACGCGATCTTCGTCGACGCGGGCTATCTGTATGCAGCCGCGGGCCGGCTGGTCGCCGGAACCGAGGACCGCCGGGCCTTCGACCTGGACGCCGAGGGCCTGATCGAGGCGCTGATCGACAAGGCCCGCACGATCTTCGCGGACAGCCGGCTGCTGCGCGTCTACTGGTACGACGGCGCCCGGCGCCGCATCCACACCGCCGAGCAGCAGACCATCGCCGAACTGCCCGACGTCAAGGTCCGCCTCGGCAACCTCAACGCCAACAACCAGCAGAAGGGCGTCGACTCGCTGATCCGGACGGACCTGGAGTCCCTCGCGCGCCACCGCGCGATCAGCGACGCGGCCCTCCTCGGCGGCGACGAGGACCTCGTCTCGGCGGTCGAGGCGGCCCAGGGCTACGGCGCCCGCGTCCACCTCTGGGGCATCGAGGCGCCCGAAGGCCGCAATCAGGCCGAGCCGCTGCTGTGGGAGGTCGACAGCCAGCGCACCTTCGACCTGGAGTTCTTCAAGCCGTACGTCTCCCGGCGCACGGCCGCCGCCTACGACACCGCCGGCGCCACCCGCCCCACGCGCGAGAACGTGCGCTTCGTCGGCGCCCAGATCGCGGCGCGGTGGCTCGCCTCCCGGGGCCGCGAAACGCTGGTCGAACTGTTCCCCGGCCACCCCTACCTGCCCGGCTCCGTCGACCAGGACCTGCTGGTCGAGGCCGAGGAACTGCTCCAGTACTCCCTGCGCGGCCAGGCGGACCTGCGACGCGCGCTCAGGGACGGCTTCTGGGAGCACCTCCAGGCGCAGTACTAGCCCCCTGCGTACGGCCCTGCCGGGGCGCTGTCCCAGAAGTCGGCGATCGCGCGGGCGGTCTCCAGCGGGCGGTCGGTGTTGGGGGAGTGCTCGGCGCCCTCGATGACCGTACGGCGGGCCCTCAGCCGTACCGCCATGTCGTCGAGCAGCGGCAGCGGCCAGGTGTCGTCCCGCGCACCGGACAGCACGTGGAACGGCAGCGGTACGGCGGCCAGTTCCGCGACCCGGTCCGGTTCCGTGCACAACTGGCGGCCGGTGGCGAGGAGTTGGGCGGGCTTGGTGCCCAGCCAGCGGCGCCGCAGGTCGTCCCGGTCGTCCAGCCCGTTGTCGAGCGAGGGGGTGTCCGTCTCCTCCGGCGGCTCCATCGACTGGATCGCCTCCCACACCTCCGCCATGTTCAGCACCGCGAGCGCGTCCCGCAGCAGCTTCACGCGCTCCTGCTGGGGCGTCGAGATCTGCGCCGGACCGGAGGCCATCAGGGTGAGCGACCGGAAGGGCGCGTGGTCGAGCAGTACGGCCGCGCGCGTGATCTGGCCGCCCAGGGAGTGCCCCAGCAGATGCACCGGCCCGCCGATCGCCTCCGCCTGCGCGAGCACGTCCCGCGCCAACTCCTCCTGCGCGTAGGCGGACTCGTCCGTCGTGGGCCCGTCCGACTCGAACTGGCCCCGCCCGTCCACGGCCACGGTCCGGTAGCCGCGCTCGGCGAGCGGCACCTGCAGCGGGTTGAAGTCCTCCTTGCTCCCGGTGAACCCCGGCAGCAGCAGCGCGACGCCCCGGGGCTCCACACCGGGGGGCACGGGAGCGTCCACCACGGCGAACTCCCCACGAGCCGTCCGAAGGGGGTACGCACGGGCACCGGGCGGGGGGACAAAGGTGGCGGGCCTGCTCATGGGGAGCAGGCTATCGGGCGGGGGCGAGGGGGCGGGGGCTGGGTGGTGGCGGTGGCGGCCGGGCCCTCAGCAGGGGCTCTCTCCGGCACCGACGCCTCGGCTTCGGCTTCGGCCTCGGCCTCGGCCTCGGCCGAAAACGCCGATGGCCGGGTCCACTTTCGTGAACCCGACCATCGGACCGGCTCGTGCCCGCCGCCGCGCGCGCGGCGCCGGATCAGGCCTCGGGGGCCTCCACGGCCGCCGCGGACTTGCGGGTCCGGCGCGGCTTGGGCGTCGTCTCGGCGCTCTCGCCGGCCGCCTCGGCAGCGGACGCCGTCGTCTTGCGGGTCGTCCGGCGCCGCGGCTTGACCTCCGGCTCCTCGGTGGCCTGCGCCGGAATCCCCGGAGCAGCCGCCTCGGCAACGGCCTTACGGGTCCGTCGCGCCTTCGGAGCGGCGACCGCTTCCCCGTCGACCGCGTCCACGGCAGCGGTGGCGGTCTTGCGGGTGCGACGCGGCTTGGCCTCGGCTTCCGCTTCGGTGACCTCGGGAGCGGCAGCGGCCGTCTTGCGGGTGCGACGCGGCTTGGCCTCGGCTTCCGCCTCGACGGCCTCGGGAGCGGCAGCGGCCGTCTTGC
>NZ_JBEYYR010000037.1:0-87218 GCF_040645635.1 Streptomyces sp. NPDC046727 | reverse complement strand
CGGGTGCGGCGCGGCTTGGCTTCCGTGGCTTCGGCGGTGTCGACGGCGGCCTCGGCGGCAGCGGCGGTCTTCCGCGTCCGGCGCGGCTTGGCCTCAGCCTCTGCCTCGGTGGCCTCGGGTGCGGCAGCCGCGGTCTTGCGGGTGCGGCGCGGCTTGGCTTCCGTGGCTTCGGCGGTGTCGACGGCGGCCTCGGCGGCAGCGGCGGTCTTCCGCGTCCGGCGCGGCTTGGCCTCGGCTTCCGCTTCGGTGACCTCGGGAGCGGCTGCGGCCGTCTTGCGCGTCCGGCGCGGCTTGGCCTCGGCCTCTGCCTCGGTGGCCTCGGGTGCGGCAGCCGCGGTCTTGCGGGTGCGGCGCGGCTTGGCCTCGGTGGCTTCGGCGGTGTCGACGGCGGCCTCGGCGGCAGCGGCGGTCTTGCGCGTCCGGCGCGGCTTGGCCTCGGCTTCCGCTTCGGTGACCTCGGGAGCGGCAGCCGCGGTCTTGCGGGTGCGGCGCGGCTTGGCCTCGGTGGCCTCGGCCGTGTCCACAGCAGCCTCGGCGGCGGCCGTCGTCTTCCGCGTGCGGCGGCGCGGCTCGGTCTCCGTGGCCACAGCGGCCTCGGTCACCGGGGCGTCCGCGATCACGGGCTCGGTCACGGGCTCGGTCACCGCGGCGGGCTCGGTCGTCGCCGACTTCCGCGTGCGGCGGCGGCGCGGCTTGTCCGGGGTGTCCGGGGTGTCCAGGACGGCCGGACCCTCCGCCGTGGCCACCGTCTCGACGGCGGTCTCCTCGGTCGGCGTGGACGCCGCCGTGGCCGTCACCGGCTCCGACGGTGCTCCGCCACGGGTACGGCGACGACGGCGCGGGGTGCGGGTCGCGGCCGGGGTCTCCTCCGTACCGGAGGTCTCGGCGGCCGGCGCCGGCGCGGCGGGGGAGGCGTCCAGCGGCGATCCGCCGCGCGTACGGCGGCGCCGGCGCGGCGTACGGGCCGGACGCTCACGCTCGACCGGGGCCGGCTCGGCACGGCCACCACGGCCACGGCCGCGCGCGCCTCGCCCGCCGGTCTCGCCCAGGTCCTCCAGCTCCTCCGCGTCCAGCCCGGCACGGGTCCGCTCGGACCGGGGCAGGACGCCCTTGGTCCCCGCGGGAATGCCGAGGTCGGAGAAGAGGTGCGGGGACGTCGAGTACGTCTCCACCGGGTCGTTGAAGTCCAGCTCCAGCGCCTTGTTGATCAGCTGCCAGCGCGGGATGTCGTCCCAGTCGACGAACGTGATCGCCGTACCCTTCGCGCCCGCGCGGCCCGTACGGCCGACGCGGTGCAGGTACGTCTTCTCGTCCTCGGGGGACTGGTAGTTGATGACGTGGGTCACGCCCTCGACGTCGATACCGCGCGCGGCGACGTCGGTGCAGACGAGGACGTCGACCTTGCCGTTGCGGAAGGCCCGCAGGGCCTGCTCGCGGGCGCCCTGGCCGAGGTCGCCGTGGACCGCGCCGGAGGCGAACCCGCGGCGCTGGAGCTGCTCGGCGATGTCGGCTGCCGTGCGCTTGGTACGGCAGAAGATCATCGCGAGGCCGCGGCCCTCCGCCTGCAGGATGCGCGCGACCATCTCCGGCTTGTCCATGGAGTGACCGCGGTACACGAACTGCTTGATGTTCGCGACCGTCGCGCCCTCGTCGTCCGGCGCGGTGGCGCGGATGTGCGTGGGCCGCGACATGTAGCGGCGCGCGAGGCCGATGACCGCGCCCGGCATGGTCGCCGAGAACAGCATGGTCTGGCGCTTGACCGGCAGCATGTCGATGATCTTCTCGACGTCGGGCAGGAAGCCCAGGTCGAGCATCTCGTCGGCCTCGTCGAGGACCAGGCACTTGACGTGCTTCAGGTTCAGCTTCTTCTGGCCCGCGAGGTCGAGCAGTCGGCCCGGGGTGCCGACGACCACGTCGACGCCCTTCTTCAGGGCCTCGACCTGGGGCTCGTAGGCCCGGCCGCCGTAGATCGCCGTCACGCGCACGTTACGGACCTTGCCGGCCGTCAGCAGGTCGTTGGTGACCTGGGTGCACAGCTCGCGCGTGGGGACGACGACGAGCGCCTGCGGGGCGTCGGTGAGGGCCTCGGGGGCGGCGCGTCCGGCCTCGACGTCGGCGGGGACGGTGACGCGCTCAAGGAGCGGGAGGCCGAAGCCCAGCGTCTTGCCGGTGCCGGTCTTGGCCTGGCCGATGACGTCCGTGCCGGACAGGGCTACGGGGAGCGTCATCTCCTGGATGGGGAAGGGAGTGATGATGCCGACGGCTTCCAGGGCCTCGGCGGTCTCGGGGAGGATCCCAAGTTCTCGGAACGTCGTAGTCAGGGTGCTGCCTCTTCTGTGTGCGCGGTGCGAGGCGAGCGCGGGGGTCATGACTGACCGTGCCGGGGACGTCGGCTGCCGTACGGACGAACCACTCGGGCAAGCCGTAAGACACGGGACCTCTGCCGACGCTCTAGCGCTCGTACCGCTGAGGGGTCCCTCCTGTCGTCGTACGGTCCTTGCCGTACGCCCTCGGAGGGCTGTCGGGTCGGAGCCGATCGGGCCACCGACCGGGCATCCTCATGCGTGCGGCCTGTCGGGACACGTCGAACATCGTCAACGCACTCAGCCAGGCGCATTACCACCATACCCCGGATTCGCGCACATGCGATGGCCGATTTGGTCACGTAGTCGTGGTCACAGTGATCGGACGGGGACTTGAGCGGGGCGCCGAGCGGGCTATTGTGCGCCTCATGACTAGCTCTGACAAGCCTGAGAACGCGTCCGCCGAACCCGCAGAACCCACCGGTGTCGCCGCCCAGGACTGGGCGCAGGCGTCCGCCGACCCGCAGTACCGCGCCGCGGTCGTGGACCTGCTCGGGGCGCTCGCGTACGGGGAACTGGCGGCGTTCGAGCGGCTCGCGGAGGATGCCAAGCTGGCGCCGACCCTCGCGGACAAGGCGGAGCTGGCGAAGATGGCCTCGGCGGAGTTCCACCACTTCGAAAGGCTGCGGGACCGGCTGACCGAGATCGGCGAGGAGCCGACGGCGGCCATGGACCCGTTCGTCGCCGCGCTCGACGGCTTCCACAAGCAGACCGCGCCCTCGGACTGGCTGGAGGGCCTGGTCAAGGCGTACGTCGGCGACTCCATCGCGAGCGACTTCTACCGGGAGGTCGCGGCCCGCCTCGACTCCGACACGCGCGAGCTGGTCCTCGCCGTGCTCGACGACACGGGGCACGCCGGGTTCGCGGTGGAGAAGGTACGCGCGGCCATCGACGCCGACCCGCGCGTGGGCGGTCGGCTGGCGCTGTGGGCGCGGCGGCTGATGGGCGAGGCGCTGTCGCAGTCGCAGCGGGTGGTCGCGGACCGGGACGCGCTGTCCACGATGCTCGTGGGCGGGGTGGCCGACGGGTTCGATCTCGCGGAGGTCGGGAGGATGTTCTCGCGGATCACCGAGGCGCACACGAAGCGGATGGCTGCGCTGGGCCTCGCGGCCTGAGAGCCGGTGCGCTCCGCCGGGGGGGTGCGGGGTGTTGCGCGGCTGCGGGTGCGTCGTGGCTTGTCCCGCGCACGCGGCGGAGCCGCATATCGATACAGCCCCGCGCCCCTTCCCGGCCGACCTTCGCCGAAAGGCTTCCGGTTCCTACGCCGTCGCCGATCGTCGGCGCAGGCGGCCTGTCGGGCGGAGGAGCAGGGACAGGGACGCCACCGAGATGATCGCGGCGCCCAGGAGGCTGAGCAGGCCGGTGCCGGGGCCCAGCGCGGTGTGCGTGACGAAGTCGCCGAAGAGGGCTCCCGCGACCCCTGTCGAGTACACCAGCGGGCGGGCCGGCAGGCGATGGGCGAGCCGGTGTGCCGCCGCCAGGGCGAGGATCAGACCGAGCACGGCGGAGCCGAGTGCTTCGAAGATCATGTCGGGGGTCCCTCCCACGGCCGGTCTGGCGCGACGGTCGTAGCCCGTCATACCCGTGACCTGCGCGTTGCAATCCTTCGCTGTGGAGGACTTGTGCTCCATATGTGCGCGCACCCCCTGCGCACACGATGCGGAAGGGCCCGGCGGCACACGGCCGCCGGGCCCTTCTCACGGCTTCGGCCTCACAGCGTGCCGAAACCCACCTTGCGCACGGTCGGCTCGCCGATCTCCACGTACGCCAGACGGTCCGTCGGCACCAGGACCTTGCGGCCCTTCTCGTCCTGGAGGCTCAGCAGCTGCGTCTTCCCGGACAGCGCCTCGCTGACCAGACGCTCGACCTCCTCGACGCTCTGACCGCTCTCCAGAACGATCTCGCGGGGCGCGTACTGCACGCCGATCTTGACCTCCACGGCTATGTCCCTCCGACGGTCAGTGATGTGCGCGATCTTCCGCGCCGTACCCCGCACACATTAGCCCGGTGAAGGGACGTACACGCTCTGGGCCGGAACGCCAGGAGCGAACACCGCGCGGGAACAAAACGCGGGCGTACGGCCGTCAGTGGGGTTCGGTGCCGTGCAGCGGGAAACCGGCGATGCCCCGCCAGGCCAGCGAGGCCAGCAGCTGGACCGCCTGGTCGCGCGGGACGCTGCGGTCGCTGTGCAGCCAGGAACGGGCCACCACCTGGGCGAGTCCGCCGAGACCGGAGGCGAGCAGCATCGACTCCGCGCGCGAGAGGCCCGTGTCCTCGGCGATGACGTCGCAGATCGCCTCGGCGCAGTCGTTGGTGACCTTGTCCACGCGCTCGCGCACCGCGGGCTCGTTCGTCAGGTCCGACTCGAAGACCAGCCGGAAGGCCCCGCCGTCGTCCTCCACGTACGCGAAGTAGGCGTCCATCGTCGCCCGCACGCGCTGCTTGTTGTCGGTCGTCGACGCCAGCGCGCCGCGCACCGCCTGGATCAGCGACTCGCAGTGCTGGTCCAGCAGGGCGAGATAGAGGTCGAGCTTGCCGGGGAAGTGCTGGTACAGCACCGGCTTGCTCACGCCGGCCCGCTCGGCGATGTCGTCCATCGCCGCCGCGTGGTAGCCCTGCGCGACGAAAACCTCCTGAGCGGCACCCAGCAGCTGGTTCCGCCGGGCTCGGCGCGGCAGACGGGTGCCCCGTGGGCGTGCCGCCTCAGTTTGCTCGATGGCTGTCACGCCGCCTCCCAAAGTCGTCCACATGCGGTGTCGGCCGCGCGGCCATCGTACTTTTCGGTAACCGTGGTGTGCGCGGTGCGAGCGCAGAATTTCACGTGGCGGACGGCGGCGAAAGCCGTACGGCCCGCCTGCCGCGACCGACCGGGGGCAGGTGTGGTCCTGCGAGGTCAGCGGTAGTCGTCCTCGTCGAGCGAGACCACGCGCGCCTGTTCCATGAGATCGGCCTCGTTCCCACGGTCCGGGTTCACGCCCGTCAAAGGGTCGTCGCGGTCCGGCGTGAGGTCCGCGTGCTGCTCGGCAGCGTCCACTTCGGGTGCCTCGACGTCGATCTCCGCCGCGTCGGCCTCCGCGTCCTCGAAGTCCTCGATGTCCTCGATCGCGTCGGGCTCGGTGGGGTCATAGGCCATGGTGGGCTCCCTTCCTCCGAACGTCCCTGGAAGCGGCAGGGGGTCACAACGCGGGTGCCCTCTGTACGAGCCTAGGAGACAGCTGATCCGGACGCCATGCATCAGGCCCGTTCGTTCCCCCGGGTCTCCGGCCGCGCCTGGCTCATTCTGTGACGGCGAACACACGGACCTCGGCGTGATCACCTCGTAACATTGCCGCATGTCTTCGACCGAGTCGCCGTCCGTGCCGGCCGCCAGTGTGCTTCCCAAGGTGGCGCCCGTCCGGGTCGGCGAGGGCGAGCGGCTGCGGTCCGTGGGCCTGCCCGGCGTCACCCTGTCGATCCGTTCCCGGCGCCCCGCGCGCGAGGACCTGCCGCCCGCGCTGTACGTCCACGGACTCGGCGGCTCCTCGCAGAACTGGTCGTCGCTCATGGCCGAGCTGGACGACGTCGTGGACAGCGAGGCGGTCGACCTGCCCGGCTTCGGTGACTCGCCGCCCCCGGACGACGGCGACTACTCCGTCACCGGGCACGCGCGCGCGGTGATCCGCTATCTCGACGCAGCCGGCCGGGGCCCGGTCCACCTCTTCGGCAACTCGCTCGGCGGCGCGGTCACCACGCGCGTGGCCGCCGTACGCCCCGACCTCGTCCGCACGCTCACGCTCGTCTCGCCCGCCCTGCCCGAGCTGCGGGTGCAGCGCACCGCGGTGCCCACGGCGCTGCTCGGCGTGCCCGGCATCGCCGCCCTGTTCACCCGGCTCACCAAGGAGTGGACGCCCGAGCAGCGGGTGCGCGGGGTCATGGCGCTCTGCTACGGCGACCCCGGGCGGGTCTCGCCGGAGGCGTTCCAGGCGGCCGTGGAGGAGCTGGAGCGGCGGCTGCAGCTGCCGTACTTCTGGGACGCGATGGCCCGCTCCGCGCGCGGGATCGTCAACGCGTACACGCTCGGCGGGCAGCACGGCCTGTGGCGCCAGGCCGAGCGGGTGCTGGCCCCGACCCTGCTGATCTACGGCGGCCGGGACCAGCTGGTCGGCTTCCGCATGGCCGGCAGGGCGGCCCGCTCCTTCCGCGGCTCCCGGCTGCTGTCCCTGCCGGACGCCGGGCATGTCGCGATGATGGAGTACCCCGAGGTGGTGGCCGACGCGTTCCGGGAACTGCTGGCACAGCGGGCCGACTCCGGCGAGGGTGCCGTCGCCACGGCCGCGGGCGCGGGGAGCTGAGGGCCAGGGTGGGACGCCACAGCCGCCGCGGACCGGCCCCGAAGAGCGAGTCCGCGGACATAGCCGCAAGGCGGGGGGACAAGCGGGGCACGCGCTCCGAGAGCCAAGGGGACGGCACGCCCCGACTGCCGGACGGCACACCGGCCCACGGGATGCCGAGGTTTCCCGGCGGTCCGTCCGTGCAGGGCGGTCCGTCGGCGCAGGGCACGCAGGGGCTTCCCGACGGCACTCCCGCGCGCGGGACGCCACGTCTCCGTGACGGGGCTTCCGCGCGGGGCGGCCATCCCGAGCAGCGGGAGGCCGGCGGCGGCTGGGGAGAGTTCGCCGGGCGGCCGGCCGGCGCCGCCGGGCCCGGGGTCACGCTGCCGCGGCAGCGGCAGGCGCCGGGCGGGCCGGGGCGCGGCCGTGGCCCCCGGCAGGACTACCTCGACGCCTTCGACGGCGCCGGCGACGGGACCCGGGGCCCCGGGGACACCGACGCCTTCGCGGCCGGCGCGGGCCGGGGACGCCGTACCGGGGACGTGTCGGCCGAGGCGCCGCAGGCCTCCGTCGCCGCGGCGGACGGCGTCGAGGTGCCCGCCCAGCGCGGCGGGGGCAAGGGCTGGGCCTTCACCGGCATCGCGGCGGCTGCCGTCACCACCGTGCTCGCGGTGGTCGTCGCCGGGCAGGTGACGAAGGGGCAGGACGACGGCGACGTACAGGCGCGGTCCGCCACCGACCAGGGCCGCGACGCGCGTGGCTCCGCCGGGCCGACGCCCTCCACCGTGCCGAGCGCGGTGACGCTGACGTACGACCAGAAGATGGCCAAGAGGTACCCCCTCGGCGCCACGCTGGCCGGCTCGGGCAAGTTCGACGCCGTGCCCGGTTTCGACAAGGCACCCGGCGCCGGACAGAAGTACCGCTACCGCGTCGACGTCGAGCAGGGGCTCGGGCTGGACGGCGCGCTCTTCGCCGAGGCCGTGCAGAAGACCCTGAACGACCCGCGCAGCTGGGCCCACGGCCGCGCCCGTACCTTCGAGCGCATCTCCTCCGGCAAACCCGACTTCGTGATCACGCTGGCCAGCCCCGGCACCACCGCCAAGTGGTGCGCCAAGTCCGGCCTGGACACGACGGAGGACAACGTCTCCTGCGACTCGGCCGCGACCGAACGCGTCATGATCAATGCGTACCGGTGGGCTCAAGGCAGCAAGACATACGGTGACCGGATCCATGCGTACCGGCAAATGTTGATCAACCATGAGGTCGGCCACCGGCTCGGCAACGGGCACGTCACCTGCCAGAAGGACGGCGAACTGGCACCCGTCATGCAGCAGCAGACGAAGTTCCTGGACCACGACGGAATCCACTGCCGGCCCAACCCATGGCCTTACCCCGGCAGTTGACGCGCGCCACTTATGTCACATTGACATGAGCCCGTATGGTCGTTCATATTTCTGCGCATGTGGTCTAGTCATGCCGTCTGCAGCAGCGCCGCCATCGAGCTGGCGCTCATCGGCGTGACCGCGCTCTGCGTGGCCGACATCCACTGTCGCTGACGCCGCCTCCCCGGCGTTCGCGTCGCGACCCTTCTTCTCCTCTCCGTCCGTGACCGTGTCACGGATTTTTCGACGACCCGACGCCGGGGCCGACGTCTGCCCGCAGTCGTCTCATTCCTCGATCGCATGTCTCACCTTTCGAGAATCCCTCGATCGATCCCCGACACGTCACCCCGAGAGGTCGTCATTCCGATGCGTCAACCGTCCGTCATAGCGCGCCGCGTGGCAGCGGCATCCGTCAGCCTGGTCGTGGCAGCGGGCGCCGCCGCCTGCGGCCCGAAGGACAGCGATGCCAAGGGCTCCGGTGGCGACTCCACGCCCCACAAGGGCGGCACGCTGACGGTCCTGAACTCCGAACCGCAGTCCGACTTCGACCCCGCGCGGCTGTACACCTCCGGCGGCGGGAACGTTCCCTCGCTCGTCTACCGCACCCTCACCACGCGCAACCGCGAGAACGGCGCGGCCGGCGCCGAGGTCGTCCCGGACCTGGCCACCGACACCGGGCGCCCCAACAAGGACGCGACCGTGTGGACGTACACCTTGAAGAAGGGACTCGCGTACGAGGACGGCACGCCGATCACCTCGGCAGACATCAAGTACGGCGTCGAGCGCTCCTTCGCCCCCGAACTCTCCGGCGGCGCCCCCTACTTGCGTGACTGGCTGGTCGGGGCCGCCGACTACCAGGGGCCGTACAAGGACAAGAAGGGCCTGTCCGCGATCGAGACGCCGGACGCCCGGACCATCGTGTTCCACCTGAACAAGCCCGAGGGCGAGTTCCCGTACCTCGCCACCCAGACGCAGTTCGCCCCGGTGCCCAAGAGCAAGGACACGGGCACGAAGTACGAGTCGCACCCCATCTCGTCCGGCCCCTACAAGGTCGTCGAGAACGAGAACGACGGCGAGCACCTCGTCCTGGAGCGCAACACGCACTGGTCGGCGGCGACCGACGCCGAGCGCAAGGCGTACCCGGACAAGATCGACGTCCGTTCCGGTCTCGACTCCTCGGTGATCAACCAGCGGCTGTCCGCGTCCCAGGGTGCGGACGCCGCCGCCGTCACCACGGACACCAACCTCGGCCCGGCCGAACTCGCCAAGGTGACCGGCGACAAGGAGCTGGCCGCACGCGTGGGCACCGGCCACTTCGGCTACACGAACTACCTGGCGTTCAACCCGAAGGTGAAGCCCTTCGACAACCCCAAGGTGCGCCAGGCGATCGCGTACGCCATCGACCGGTCCTCCGTGGTCAACGCGGCCGGCGGCAGCGCCCTCGCCGACTCCGCGACCACCTTCCTGCCGAACCAGAAGTCCTTCGGCTACACGCCGTACGACCCGTTCCCGGCGGGCAGGTCCGGCAACCCGGCGAAGGCCAGGGAGCTGCTCGCGCAGGCCGGTCACAAGAGCGGGCTCACCATCACGCTGACCCACTCCAACAACAAGGACTTCGAGACCAGCCCGGAGATCGCCACCGCCGTCCAGGACGCGCTCAAGAAGGCCGGCATCACGGTCAAGCTGCAGGGCCTGGAGGACAACGACTACCGGGACAAGATCCACAGCGTGAAGACCGAGCCGGGCTTCTTCCTCGCCCACTGGGGTGCCGACTGGCCCTCCGGCGGTCCCTTCCTCGCCCCCATCTTCGACGGCCGGCAGATCGTCAAGGACGGAGCGAACTTCAACACGGGCCTGCTGAACGACAAGTCGGTCAATGCCGAGATTGACGCGATCAACAAGTTGACCGACCTTGACGCCGCCGCCCAGCGATGGGGTGCACTGGACAAGAAGATCGGCGAGCAGGCCCTCGTCGTGCCGCTGTTCCACCCGGTCTACAAGCGTCTGTACGGCAAGGACGTCAAGGGCGTCGTCATCAGCGACTGGACCGGCGTCCTGGACATCTCCCAGGTCGCGGTGAAGTAGCGCCGTGAGCGAGGCACTTGTCGCCGTCGAGACCGCCGGGACGGACACCTCCGTCCCGGCGGTCTCGGGGGCACGTCAGTTCTGGCGGCGGCTGCGGGCGCAGCGCGCCGCCCTGGTCGCCGCGGCCGTCGTCGCGCTGCTCGTCCTGGTCGCCCTCGCCGCGCCGCTGCTCACCGCGGTGGAGGGCCAGGACCCCACCACCTACCACCCCTCCCTGATCGACTCCGCGCGCGGGGGCGTGCCCATCGGCTCCTTCGGCGGCATCGGCCCCGACCACTGGCTGGGCATCGAACCGCAGACCGGACGCGACATGTTCGCCCGGCTGGTCTACGGCGCACGGGTCTCCCTGGGCGTGTCGCTGGGCGCCACGCTGGTGCAGGTCGTCCTCGGCGTCGCCATGGGTGTGGCCGCCGGGCTGGGCAACCGCTGGGTCGACCTGATCCTGAGCCGCGTCACCGACCTCTTCATCTCGATGCCGCTGATGATCATGGCGCTCGCCCTGCTGGCCGTCGTGCCCGACAGCTTCCCGCGGCCCGTCCTCGTCGCGCTGATCATCTCCCTGGTCTCCGGATGGGCCACGACGGCGACGATGGTCCGCGCGCAGACCCTCGCCCTGAAGAACCTCGACTACGTCGCCGCGTCCCGGCTCAGCGGCTGGAGCACCTGGCGGACCGCCGTACGCGAACTCCTCCCGGGCCTCGCCGCGCCGGTCATCACGTATGCCGCGCTGCTGGTGCCGCAGAACATCAGCGCCGAGGCGGCCCTGTCCTTCCTCGGCGTCGGCGTGAAGCCGCCCACGCCCTCGTGGGGGCAGATGCTCACCTCCGCCGACGTCTGGTACCAGGCGGCCCCGCAGTACCTGCTGCTGCCCGCCCTCGCCCTGTTCGTGACCGTGTTCGCGATGACCGTCCTCGGCGACGGCGTCCGCGTCGCGCTCGACCCGCGCGCCGCGTCCCGGCTGCGCATAGGCACCGGCCGCAAGCGGGAGGCCCGCGCGGAGACGGCCGTACCGAAGCCGGAGAGCCGCGCGGAGACGGCCGTGGCGGAGACTGCCGTGCCGAAGAAGGGGGACCCGGCGTGAACGGCTTCACCGGATTCGTCCTGCGCCGGGTCATCGGCGCCGTGGTCACCCTGTTCGTGCTCTCGGTGATCATCTACGTCGTCTTCTACGTCACGCCCGGCAACGTCGCCCAGATCACCTGCGGCCCGCGCTGCTCCCCGGCCCAGGTCCACCAGGTGGCCCAGCAACTCCACCTCGACGACCCGCTGTACGTGCGCTACTGGCACTTCCTGCAGGGCCTCTTCGTGGGCCAGGACTTCTCGACGGGCACCTCCGTCGAGCACTGCTCGGCGCCCTGCCTCGGCCAGTCGTACCAGACCGACCGGCAGGTCACCGACATCATCCTGACCAGGCTGCCGGTGAGCTTCTCGCTGGTGATCGGCGCGATGGTGATCTGGCTGCTGCTCGGCGTCGGCACCGGCGTGCTGTCCGCCTGGCGGCGCGGCCGGCTCTCCGAACGCGTCCTGACCGCGATCACGCTCGCCGGCACCGCCACCCCCGTCTTCGTCATCGGCCTCATCCTGATGATCGTCGTCTGCGGCGAACTGCAGCTGCTGCCCTTCCCGCAGTACGTGAACTTCACCGACGACCCCGAACAGTGGGCGTGGAACCTGCTGCTTCCCTGGCTCTCCCTCGCGCTCATCGAGGCGGCCAACTTCGCCCGGCTCACCCGGGCGTCGATGCTGGAGACCCTCGCCGAGGACCACATCCGCACGTTCCGGGCCTACGGCGTGACCGAGCGCGCGGTGATCGCCCGGCACGCGCTGCGCGGCGCGACGGCCTCCGTCATCGCGCTCAACGCGATCACCTTCGGCTCGGCCATCGGCGGCGCCGTCCTCACCGAGACCCTCTTCGGCCTGCCCGGCATCGGCCAGGAGCTGGTGCACGCGGTGAAGGTCGTCGACCTGCCGGTGGTCGTCGGCATGGTCCTGGTCATGGGCTTCTTCGTGGTTCTCTCCAACGCCGTCGCGGACGTCCTGTACGCGGTGGCCGACCGACGGGTGGTGCTCGCATGAGCCTGGTGGAAGCGGCGGACACGAGCCTGGTGGACGTGACCGGCCTGACCGTCGAGTTCGGCGCCGTGCGCGCCGTCGACGGGCTCTCCTTCAGCCTGGCGAAGGGCGCCGCCCTCGCCCTGGTCGGCGAGTCCGGCTCCGGCAAGTCCACGGTCGCGGGTGCCCTGCTGGGCCTGCACCGGGGCACCGGGGCCCGGGTCGGCGGCTCGGTCCGGGTCGCCGGCACCGACGTACAGGCGGCCTCCGACGAGGAGCTGCGCCGGCTGCGCGGCGCCAGGGCCGCCATGGTCTTCCAGGACCCGCTGTCCTCGCTCGACCCGTACCACGCGATCGGCGACCAGATCGCCGAGGTCCACCGCGTCCACGCGCGCGTGTCGCGTCGCACCGCACGCGCGCGTGCCGTGGAGGTCCTGGACCGGGTGGGGATCCCGGACGCGGTACGCCGGTCCCGGTCCCGCCCGCACGAGTTCAGCGGCGGCATGCGCCAGCGCGCCCTCATCGCCATGGCCCTCGCCTGCGAACCGGACCTGCTGATCGCCGACGAGCCGACCACCGCCCTGGACGTCACCGTCCAGGCCCAGATCCTCGACCTGCTGCACGCGCTGCGCGAGGAGACCGGCATGGGCCTGCTGCTCGTCACCCACGACGTGGGCGTGGCCGCCGAGAGCGTGGACGACGTCCTCGTCATGCGGCACGGCAGGGCCGTCGAGCGCGGCCCGGTCGGCGCGGTCCTCGCGGCGCCCGCCGAGCCGTACACCCGCGAACTCCTCGACGCCGTCCCGCGCCTGGACGCCCGCCGGACCGGCTCCCCGGCCACCGACGAGGTCGTGCTGGAGGCCACCGGGGTGCGGCGCGCGTTCGGGCGCGGCAAGCGGGCGGTCGTGGCCGTGGACGACGTCTCGGTGACCGTCCGGCGCGGCGAGACCCTCGGCGTGGTCGGCGAGAGCGGCAGCGGCAAGACCACGCTCGGCCGCATGCTCGTCGGGCTGCTGGAACCCACCGCCGGCGAGATCCGCTACGAAGGACGCCCGCACACCGGCGTGAACCCGGCCGTCCAGATGGTCTTCCAGGACCCCGTCTCCTCCCTCAACCCCCGCCGCAGCGTGGGCGAGTCCATCGCCGACCCGCTCCGCGCGCGGGGCGACCGGGACGAGGAGCGGATCCGGGGGCGCGTGACGGAACTGCTGGAGCGCGTGGGGCTCGAAGGGGCGCACTACGACCGCTACCCGCACGAGTTCAGCGGCGGGCAGCGCCAGCGCATCGGCATCGCGCGTGCGCTCGCCGCCGAGCCGCGCGTCATCGTCTGCGACGAACCCGTCTCCGCGCTCGACGTCACCACCCAGGCCCAGGTGGTCGCCCTGCTCGGCGAACTCCAGCGGGAACTCGGCCTCGCGCTGGTCTTCATCGCGCACGACCTCGCCGTCGTCCGCCAGGTCAGCGACCGGGTCGCGGTGATGCGCCGCGGCCGGCTCGTCGAGTACGGGCCCGCCGACGAGGTGTACGACAGCCCGCGCGAGCCGTACACCGAGCGGCTCCTGGCCGCCGTACCCGCGCTCGACCCGGAGCTGGCCGCCCGGCGCCGTGCCGCCCGGCGGGAACCGGCCGTGGCGTAACGTTTCGTACACACGGGATCACCATCTGATCCCTTAGCGCGGCGGAACGCGACCCGCACGCGAAAGTTACGACCGTTCACCCCTTTTGGTGGCGCGATGGACAACCGTCCGTCGCGCCACCGTCTTGTCCCCTTACGTTCGTCCCGCTGCGAGCCGCCAGGACCACGGCGGCTCCCCAGACGGGAGATCGGGGGTGCACACGTGCGCATAGGACTGCTTACGGAAGGTGGCTATCCCTATGTGAGCGGTGACGCCAGGCACTGGTGCGACCGGCTCGTGCGCGGGCTCGATCGGCACGAGTTCGACGTCTACGCGCTCAGCCGTGGCCGGCACCAGGAAGCCGAGTGCCGCGTTCCGCTCCCACCGCAGGTCAGACGGGTGCGTACGGCGCCGCTGTGGACGGCCGAGGACGACGGTGTCGCCTACGGACGGCGCGCGCGCCGACGCTTCGCCGAGTGCTACGGGGAACTGGCGGCGGCGGTGACCGCCGGGGACGGAGCCGGCGCCGGGGCCAGGGCGGATGCCGCCTCCGACGCCGCTCCCGCGTCCGGCGATCTGGCGGACCGTTTCGGCAGCGCGCTGTACGGGCTCGCCGAACTCGCCCGCGAAAACGGCGGACTCGTCGGCGCCCTGCGCTCCGACGCGGCCGTACGCGCCCTGGAGCGCGCCTGTCACGCCCCCCGCGCGCCGCGCACCGCGCACGAGGCGCGCGTACCCGACCTGCTCGCCGTCGCCGCACACCTCGAACGCGCCCTGCGCCCCCTCTCCCTCGACTGGTACGGCGACGACGGCCTCGGCGCGGCCGACCTCTGCCACGCCACCACGGGCGGCCCCGCAGCCCTCTGCGGGCTGCTCGCCCGGCACTTCTCCGACGTACCGCTGCTCGTCACCGAGTACGGCGTGCAGCTCCGCTCGCACTACCTGACCCTCGGTCCCGACGCCGCCGCCCCCGCCGTACGCGCCCTGCTCGCCGCCTTCCACGGCCGGCTCGCCGCCGAGGTCTACCGCAGGGCCGCGATCCTCACCCCAGGCAACGCACACGCCCGCCGCTGGCAGGAACGGTGCGGCGCCGACCGCGCCCGGATCCGCACGGTGTACCCCGGCATGGAGGCCGACCGCTTCACGGAGGCCGGCGAGTCCCCGGACCGCGCCGACCCGGACACCCTGGTCTGGGTCGGCCGCGTCGAACCCGCCAAGGACCTCGTCTCGCTGCTGCACGCCTTCGCCGAGGTCCGCAAGGAGCACCCCGAGGCCCGCCTGCGGATCGTGGGCGCTCCCTCCGGCGCCGAGGGCGCGGCCTACCTCGGCCACTGCCGGGCGCTCGCCGCGCAGCTCTTCCCGGACGAGGCGGAGGGCGCGCACGCCGTCGGCGACAACCCCGTCTCCTTCGAGGAGATCGGCGCCCCGGAGGCCCCGACGCTGCCCGACGCGTACGCCGTCGGCGCGGTTGTCGTCCTCTCCAGCGTGGTGGAGGGCTTCCCGATCAGCCTCGTGGAGGCCATGCTCTGCGGCCGGGCCACGGTGTCCACGGATGCCGGCGCGGTGGTGGAGGTCATCGGCGGCACGGGTCTGGTCGTGCCGCCGCGCAATCCCCGGGCGCTCGCCGAGGCGTGCGTGGCGCTGCTGCGCGACCCCGAGCGCCGTGCGCGCCTCGGTGCCGCCGCGCGCGCCCGGGCGCTCGAACTGTTCACCGTCGAGCAGAACATCGCGGCATTTCACGGCATTTACCTGGAGATCGTCTCGCGCTGCCCGGTCCGCCGGGTCGTCCTGGACGAGTCCGGCGAGCCCCTGCCGTTCGCCACCCCCGCCGAGTCCCACGTCCCCGGCCGCTGGACCCGCCCCACGCCCCGTGTCATCCCCGGCTGGGCCACGAACACCCCGGTCCGGGCGACCCCGCTGGCGACGGCGGAGGGGGCACGATGAGCGACCTGGACAGCAGGATCCCCGACGGCGGTTCTTCCGCCGGGAACGGCTGCACCGGGAAGGGCACCCGGGCCACCACCAGCCAGGCCACCCCCCGGTACGACCCGGTCCCGCCCGGATCCCGCGCCGAGGCGGATGCGAGACCGGACCGGCGGCGAGCCCCCGGGGTGCGGCGCGGCGCCGGCGACCCGGTGAAGGCCCTGTTGCACCAGCACCGTGAGCTGTGCGAGCGGGCCGTGGATCCGCTGGAGATCGCCGCGGGGCTGGAGGCGCACGGGGTCACCGACCGGACCGCCGCCCGGTTCCGGCACCGGGACGTGTTCTCGCTCGCGGAGGAGCTGTACGCGCGCGTGCCGCGCATCGCCGAGCCCCGCCCGCAGCCCCGGCCCCTGCCCATGCCCCGCGTCCGCGTCGGCTGGGTCCTGTTCAGCCTCCTGCCCGGGGCGCTCGGCGCGGCCACGGTGACCGGACTGCGCCTCGCCCACGGCCACCCCCGCCAGCTGGTGGCACTCGGCGGCCTGCTCGCCGTTGGCCTCGGCACGCGCGCGGCACTGCGCCACGGCCCGCTCGCCGGTCCGCCCGGCACACGCGCGTGGCGAACCGCGGCCGCTACGCGCGCGTGGACCTGCTGGCTGCTCGGGTACGCCCTCGCCGGTGACGGCCTCCTCCACGCCGTCATGACCGGCGGCCCCGATGCCCTCCCCACCGGACTCCCGGACGGCCCCTGGCCCACGGCCACCGCACCCGTCCTCGCCCTCCTGCCGGCCTGCGCCCCCGCGGCCTGGTCCGCCCACCTCCTCGCCGCCGGCGCCCGCCGCAGGCTCGCCGGCAGCCGGGGCCTGGAGGACTTCACGGCCGCCGCCAAGCCGCTGCTGCTCGGCGTCCTCGCCCTGTTCCTGGGCGCCCTCGGCGCGCTGCTCGCGCTGAGCGGCACCCTCCTGCACGAGGCCGCGGCCTATCCGCAGGCCCTCAGCCTGGGCGCCCTGCTCCTGCTGGCACGTCTGCTCACCGTGCACCGCCACCGGCACGCCCCCGCCCTCGCGCTGGGCGCCGTCGTGGCCACGGAGGCGGCGGCCCTCGCGCTGCCACTGGCCGGCCGGCTGCCCGGCTGCGCCTTCCTGGCGGCTCCCGTCGAGACCCTCGTCGACGCCTGGGGCGAGGCCGCCGTACCGGCCCTCGCCTGCGGCATCGCGGCCCTGGCCCTGCTGGGGCACGCCGGCCGCACCCTCACCCGGGCCTCGGCCCACGCGCCCACGGGAGCACCCGAGTGAACCTTCCGCCCGCCGGCCCGACCACCGCCGGAGGCACCCGCACGACCCCGCTGAAGGAGAACACCAGATGACCACCTCCCGACCCGGAGCGCCCGGAACCACCGGAGCGCCCGGAGCAGCCGCAGGCGCCGTCGAAACGGCCGGTACCACCGGCGCGCACACCCCGGGAGGCGCCCGATGAGGGTCCTGCTGATCGGAGCCAACGGATTCATCGGCCGCTTCGTCGCCGACCGCCTGCTCGCCGACCCGGCCGTCCAGCTCACCGCGCTCGGCCGCGGCGACGACGCCGACGTCCGCTTCGACCTCGCCACCGGCAGCCCGGGCGCGCTCACCCGCTTCCTGGACGCGGTCCACCCCGGAGTCGTCGTCAACTGCGCCGGCGCCACCCGCGGCGGGGCCCGCGAACTCACCCGGCACAACACCGTCGCCGTGGCCACCGTCTGCGAGGCGCTGCGCCGCAGCGGCTGCGGCGCCCGCCTGGTGCAGATCGGCTGCGGCTCCGAGTACGGCCCCAGCCAGCCGGGCTCCTCCACGGCCGAGGACGCCGTACCGCGCCCCGGCGGCCCGTACGGCGTCAGCAAGCTCGCCGCGACCGAACTGGTCCTCGGCTCCGGGCTGGACGCCGTCGTCCTGCGCGTCTTCTCGCCGGCCGGCCCCGGCACCCCGGCCGGGTCCCCGCTCGGCCGGCTCGCCGAGGCCATGCGCCGCGCCATGCAGTCAGGCGACGGCGAACTCAAGCTCGGCGGCCTCGGCGTCCAGCGCGACTTCATCGACGTACGCGATGTCGCGCGGGCCGTGCACGCCGCCTCGCTCTCCGCCGCGCAGGGCGTGATCAACATCGGCTCCGGCCGCGCCGTCCGGCTCAGAGACGCCGCCGCCGTCCTCGCGCGCGTGGCCGGATACGGCGGCGCCCTCCACGAACTCGACGCCCCGCCCGGCCCGCTGCGCGCCGCCATCGGGCACCCTCGCGGCGACTCCGAGCACACAAACCCGGTCGCGTACCCGTACCCGGACGGCTGCGGCAGCTGGCAGCAGGCCGATGTGCGCACCGCGCGCGACCGGCTGGGCTGGCGGCCCCGCATCAACCTCGAAGAATCTTTGGCCGACATCTGGATGGAGGCGGCATGCCGCATCTGACCAGCACCACCGCCGGCGCCACCGGCACCGGCGTCCGCACCGCCCTCGGTATCCCCGGCTACGCCCACCCGCTGCTCGCCCCGGCCCAGTGGGCCGAACTCGCCCGCCCCGGCACCCCGCTGGACTGGGTCGTCCTCGACGTCGCCGCCGGCCCCGGCACCCGCCCCGACCCGCACTGCCTGGAGGCGGCGGGCCGACTGCACACCGCGGGCGTCCGCGTCCTCGGCCACCTGGACCTCACCTACGGTGCCCGGGCGTTCGGCGATCTGCTCTCCGACGCCCACCGCCATCTCGACTGGTACCGGGTCGACGGCTTCCTGCTGGACCGCTGTCCCACCGAGCGGACCGCGCTCCCCGAGGTCCGCCGCGCGATCACCACGCTCCGGGCGATCAGTGACACCGCCCACGTCGTCCTCGGCCACGGCCGCCACCCGCACCCCGGCTACGCCGAGAACGCCGACCAGCTGGTGACCTTCTCCGGCTCCTGGTCCGACTACCGCTTCTCGCAGGCGGCCGAGTGGACCGCCGACTACCCGCCCGACCGGTTCTGCCACTTCGTGCACGGCGTGCCCCGCGGCCATCTGGACGAGGCGCTGCGGATCGCCCGCTGGCAGGGAGCGGCGACGATCTACTTCACGGACCGCACCGACGGAGGCGGGCGCAGCGACCCCTGGGAGACGATGCCCGGCTACTGGGACGACATCGTCTCGCGGGTCGGAACGGGTGTCTCGGAATGAAGAAGGCCGTGGCAGTGTTACGAGGAGAACAACTGTAGTGATTGACCGACCAACGGAGTCCCCGTGTCGCTGCCACCCCTGGTCGAGCCAGCTCCTGAGCTCACCGTAGACGAGGTCCGCAGGTACTCCCGCCACCTGATCATCCCCGATGTGGGCATGGACGGGCAGAAGCGGCTGAAGAACGCCAAGGTGCTCTGTGTGGGCGCCGGCGGCCTGGGCTCGCCGGCGCTGATGTACCTGGCCGCCGCGGGCGTGGGCACCCTCGGCATCGTGGAGTTCGACGAGGTCGACGAGTCGAACCTGCAGCGTCAGATCATCCACAGCCAGTCCGACATCGGCCGCTCCAAGGCCGAGTCCGCGCGTGACAGCGTCAAGGGCATCAACCCGTACGTGAACGTGGTCCTTCACGAGGAGCGGCTGGAAGCCGACAACGTGATGGACATCTTCAGCCAGTACGACCTGATCGTCGACGGCACGGACAACTTCGCCACCCGTTACCTGGTGAACGACGCCTGCGTGCTGCTGAACAAGCCGTACGTGTGGGGTTCGATCTACCGCTTCGACGGCCAGGCGTCCGTGTTCTGGTCCGAGCACGGCCCCTGCTACCGCTGCCTCTACCCGGAGCCCCCGCCCCCCGGCATGGTCCCCTCCTGCGCCGAGGGCGGCGTCCTGGGCGTGCTGTGCGCGTCCATCGGCTCCATCCAGGTCAACGAGGCCATCAAGCTCCTCGCGGGCATCGGCGAGCCGCTGGTCGGCCGCCTGATGATCTACGACGCCCTGGAGATGCAGTACCGCCAGGTCAAGGTCCGCAAGGACCCGGGCTGCGCGGTGTGCGGCGAGAACCCGACGGTCACCGAACTCATCGACTACGAGGCCTTCTGCGGCGTCGTCTCCGAGGAGGCCCAGCAGGCGGCGGCCGGCTCGACGATCACTCCCAAGCAGCTCAAGGAGTGGATCGACGACGGCGAGAACATCGAGATCATCGACGTCCGCGAGCTCAACGAGTACGAGATCGTCAGCATCCCGGGCGCCAAGCTGATCCCGAAGAACGAGTTCCTCATGGGCAGCGCCCTGGAGACCCTCCCGCAGGACAAGAAGATCGTCCTGCACTGCAAGACGGGTGTCCGCAGTGCGGAAGTCCTCGCGGTCCTGAAGTCCGCGGGCTTCGCCGACGCGGTCCACGTCGGCGGCGGCGTCATCGGCTGGGTCAACCAGATCGAACCGCACAAGCCGGTCTACTGATCACGGGTGGGACTGAGGAAGCCCACGGCATCTGAGCAGCTCAGAGCCGTGGGCTTCTGTCGTTGTCGGTTGGCGTCGGGTGACCTTGTACGGCCCGGGGACGGCCCAAGAAAGGCAGTTGGGTAACAAGTCACGGCAGCCTGCGTGCTGCAAGGGAGCAGGCACACGCCCCCTGGTGCCGCCGTCGGCTGATACGACGGTCTCTCAGGGGTGCTGCTGCATACGGTCGTCCGGCTTCGTTGATGTCAGCCGTGGATGTCAGAAGTCGCCCTGTGAGCAGCGGCTGAGACTCGCTCTAGCCCCCGCAGAACTTCTTCTCCGCCGCGGCCGCGCCGTCCCTGAACCCTTGCCGGAAGTTCGCGTTGACCGTGACGCCCTGCAGTTGCCGCACGTCGCAGTCGCTCTTCATGGCCGCGTAACCCGCCTTGTAGCCTGCCGCGTACTGCTCCTGGGCGCTCTGGCGTCCCCCTTGCTCGGCCGTGCCGCACCTGACCTCGGGGCCGCCGACCTGCCGGGCAGTGATGGTGCCGCGGGCATGAGTGATCGTTGCGGAGAAGTTTCCGCCGGCGTCCGTCCGCTCGGTGCCCTGGGCCCCGTGCGCGGACTCGATGAAAACGGCCTTGTTCGGCTCGAAGTCCTCGCCGACGACCTTCAGGTCCGCCCGACCGTCGGCCCGCGAGACACCGCAGGTGGGTGACGCCGCCGCGGCCGGCGAGGCGGCAAGCTCCACTGCCCCCGCTGTCAATGACGACACCACCAGGGGGACCAGCACCGCCAGGCGTACGCATCGACCGTCCATGGGAAGGCTCCTACGTGGCTCGCCCCCTTCAGCCCCTGCTCTCCAGCGTCTCTCCGACGGTAAGGGGTGTCAAAAGGGGGACGATCTCGCCCCGCTCGCAAAGTCTGTTGGCGGTCCAGCGGACCACCGCCTGACCAGGTGCGCTACGGGTACACCGGGGAACGGGCCGGACGTTGAGGCCAGCCCGCCGGGGTCAGGAACGGATGAACGCGAGGATGTCCGGGTTGAGGACCTCCGGGTGCGTCGACAGCATCCCGTGCGGATAGCCCTCGTAGGACTTGAGGGTCCCCTTCTTCAGAAGCTTGACCGTCAGGGGTGCCGAGTCGTCGTACGGGACGACCTGGTCGTCGGTGCCGTGCGCGACGAGGACGGGCACCTCGATCTGCTGCAAGTCCTCGGTGAAGTCGGTCTCGGAGAACGCCGCAACGCACTCATACTGCGCGTTCGCCGCGCCCATCATGCCCTGGCGCCACCAGTTGTCGATCAAACCCTGTGACACCTGCGCTCCGGGACGGTTGAAGCCGTAGAACGGCCCCGAGGGAATGTCGATGAACGACTGAGCCCGGTTGTCGGCAACGCCCTTACGGAAGCCGTCGAAGACCTCCATCGGCAAGCCGCCCGGGTTGGCCTCCGTCTTCAGCATCAGCGGTGGCACCGCGCCCACCAGGACCGCCTTTGAGACCCGGCCGGGCTTGGCGCGGGCGACGTAGCGGGTGACCTCGCCACCGCCGGTGGAGTGGCCGATGTGCACGGCGCCCCGCAGGTCGAGTGCGTCGGTCAGGGCGGTCACGTCCGCTGCGTAGGTGTCCATGTCGTGGCCGGTCGCGGTCTGGGTGGAGCGTCCGTGGCCACGGCGGTCGTGGGCGATGACTCGGTAGCCCTGCGCCAGGAAGAACAACATCTGACTGTCCCAGTCGTCGGCGCTCAGCGGCCACCCGTGGTGGAAGACGATCGGCTCCCCATCCCGAGGACCCCAGTCCTTGTAGAAGATCGTGGTGCCGTCGTCGGTCGTGACTGTACCCATCGCAGATCCTCCGCTCGTCCAGGCGCACCCGAGCCAAAGGGCAAGGGGTGGGCGGCACGCGGGACTTCACGCCCAGCGGGCGCGGTCCGGATGTATGGCCCACATTACGCCCGGTCCCTGCGGGCCACATCCGCAGCTTGTCGACGTCCGGTTCCCCGGTGTGGGCGGCGGGGGCTTCGGGCGCGGACGGTGCCCGGAGCCCCCGTCGGCGTCAGGAGCAGACCTTGCCGTCCTTCGGTACCGTTCCCTTCAGCAGGTAGGCGTCCACCGTCGAGTCGACACAGTCGCTGCCGCTGCCGTACGCCCCATGGCCCTCGCCCTTCCAGGTGAGTTCGACGCCCACGCCCCGGCCCAGCTCGTCGGCCATGCGGCGGGCGCCCTCGTACGGGGTGGCCGGGTCGCCGGTGTTGCCGACCAGCAGGATCGGTGCCGCACCCGGTGCGCTGACATCCGGGGTGTCGTACTGGCCCGGCACCGGCCAGCCGTGGCACCAGCCCGCCGTGTCCCAGGCCAGGAAGTCCCCGAACACCGGCGAGATCCGCTCGAACTCGGCCAGGCGCCGCTTCGTCTCGGCGAGTGCCGGCCGCTGCTTGTCGTCCAGGCACGATATGACCCGCTGGGAGTGCGACATCGTGCCGTAGTGCCCCGAGGCGTCCCGGTCGTTGTACTCGTCGGCGAGCGCCAGCAGCTGCGAACCGTCGCCCTTCTCCGCCGACTTGAGCGCGCTGGTCAGCCTCGGCCAGCTCGACTCGCTGTACAGCGGCAGGATGATCCCGGTGACCGCGAGCGTCTGGGTCAGCTTCCGCCCGGACGACGTCGGCAGCGGCTTGGCGTCGATCCGTGTCAGCAGGTCGGCTATGTGCCGTGAGCCCTGACCGGCGTCCTGACCTGTGGACTTGAGGTAGTCGTCAAGGGCCCGCTGGAATCCGCGGGCCTGGTTCTCGGCGTGCCCCACCGTGTCCGCGGCCGGGTCGACGACCGCGTCGAGCACCAGCCGGCCGACCTTCTTCGGGAAGAGGTGGGCGTAGACGCCGCCGAGTTCGGTGCCGTAGGAGATGCCGAAGTAGTGCAGCTCGGCGTCGCCGAGGACCTGGCGCATCAGGTCCATGTCGCGTGCGGTGTCGGTGGTGGACACGTGGGCCAGCAGCGGGCCGGCGGCCTTCTGGCAGCCCTTGCCGAAGTCGGCGGCGTCCTGGAAGTACGCCTTCTCCTCGGCGGGGGTGTCGGGTGTGGCGTCCACGGTCTCGGCGGCCTGGATCTCCCGGTCGCCGCGGCAGCGGACGCCCTCGCTCGCGCCGACCCCGCGCGGGTCCCAGCTCACCAGGTCGTAGCGCTCGTGGAGCGTGGCGACGGACGGCTCGTAGTACGGCATCGTCGACACGCCCGAGCCCCCGGGGCCGCCGAAGTTGAACAGCAGCGAGCCGACGCGGTCGCCGCCGGTCGCCCGCGCGCGGATGAGGGCGAGCCCGATCGTCCGGCCCCCCGGCTCGGACCAGTCCAGCGGCACCTTGAGCGTCGCACAGCGCCATGCGTCGCTCGGCGCGGCGGAGTTCCCTGTGGCCTTGCAGCGCTGCCAGTCGAGGCGCTGGGAGGTGAGGGAGGACGGCAGGGCCGTCGGGGGCTGCGCGTCGGTGGAGCGCGGCGTCGACGGGGGAGCCGAGGCGGCCCCCTTGCCCTCGTGCCCGTTCCCGTCATCGCCGGACGAGCCGCCGCAGCCGGCCAGCAGCAGCCCTGCCGCCACCGCGGCCGTCCACCGCAGAAATCGCATCATGCGCACCCCCCTGACAGGCCCGCCGCGCCGTGCCGCGCCGGGCGTTCAAGCCATGGTAGGCGCCCTCGCCTCGCCCCGCTGAGGCCTGTGGATAACGTTCTGACCTGCTGTTTTGCCCGATTGTCGGGGGTCTGTCAGGAGCAGACCGTGCCGGCCTTCGGCACCTTTCCGTCCAGCAGGTAGCGGTTCACCACGCCCTGCACGCACTTGTTCCTGCTGTCGTACGCGCCGTGCCCCTGGCCCTTGTACGTCAGCTGGACGCCGACGCCCTTGCCGAGGGCGTCCACCATCTTCCGCGCGCCCTCGTACGGGGTGGCCGGGTCTCCGGTGTTGCCGATGACGAGGACGGGCGCCGACCCCGGCGCGCTGACGTCGGGGTGGTCGGCGGCGCCCGGCACCGCCCAGTCGGTGCAGCTGACCATGCCCCAGGCCAGGAAGTCCCCGAACAGCGGGGACGCGGCACGGAACCGGGGCAGCCTCTGCTGGACGTAGTCCGCGGTGTACCGCGGCTTCTCGTCCGAGCAGTTGATGGCGATGTTCGCCGCGGTGAGGTTGCTGTACTCCCCGTTCTCGTTGCGGCCGTTCATCGAGTCGGACAGCAGCATGAGGATCTTGCCGTCGCCGTCGTACGCCTCCTCCAGCCCCTCGGTGAGGTACTCCCAGAAGTCCTTCGAGTACAGGGACTGCGCGATGCCGTTGGTGGCGGCGGTCTGGGTCAGCTGGCGCGGGAAGATGCCGGGGATCGGCTTCTTCTCCAGGTCCGCGAGCAGTTTCGCGATGCGGTCCTTCACCTCCTGGGGGGTGTCGCCGATCGGGCATTCCGTCTTCTTCGACGTGCAGTCCTTCGCGAAGTTGTCGAGGGCGAGCTGGAAGCCCTCGGCCTGGCCGAGCGCGCTCTGCTCCGGGTTCTGGGTGGGGTCCACGACGGCGTCGAGGACGGCCCGCCCGACCTTCTTCGGGAAGAGGTGGGCGTAGACGCCGCCGAGTTCGGTGCCGTAGGAGATGCCGAAGTAGTGCAGCTTGGCGTCGCCGAGGACCTGGCGCATCAGATCCATGTCGCGGGCCGCGTCCGTGGTGCGCACATGCGGCAGCACCTTCTTGGAGTTCTTCTCGCACGCCGCGTTGAACCGCTGGGTGCGCTTCACGAGCTGGACGCGTTCGGCGCTGTCGTCGGGGGTCGCGTCCTGCTGGAAGTACACGTCCAGCTGGGCGTCGCTCTCGCACTTCACGGGTGCGCTGCGGCCGACCCCGCGCGGATCGAAACTGACCAGGTCGTAGCGGGTGCGCAGGGCGGAGTAGTCCGTGCCGAACGCGGGCAGCGTGGTGACGCCGCTACCGCCCGGGCCGCCGAAGTTGAACACGAGCGACCCGATCCGCTTGCTCGCGGGGCCACTGGCCCGGGCACGGATCAGGGCGATGCCGATCGTGCCGCCCTTCGGCTTGGCCCAGTCCAGCGGCGCCCTCATGGTGGCGCACTGCCACGGGGTGCCGTTCGGCAGCGGGGACGGCGCGCTGCCGCCGCCCTCGGCCTCGGACGGGGCCGGACAGTCCTTCCAGTCCAGTTTCTGCGTCGTGAGATCCCCGTCCTCGCCGCTGTCGCCACATCCGGCCAGCACAGCGGAGAGCAGCACAGCGGTGGTGGTCAGCGCGGCGGCGCGCAGCCAGGAGGGGTTCGCCATACACCCATCGTGGGGGCGCACACGCCGGGGCGCGCGGGACGCGGGCCGTACGAGGTACATGGCCCGGGGGCGTCTACAGGGCTCCCTTGCGGGTGAGGTGGTTGAAGGCCAGCCAGCCCGGCAGCACCGGCAGCCACAGGGTCAGCAGCCGGAACAGCAGGACGGCCGGGGCGGCGACCTCCTTGGGCAGGCCGACGGCGATCAGGCCGACGGTGAGGGTCGCCTCGACCGCGCCCACGCCACCGGGGGTGGGCGCCGCCGAGCCGAGCGCGTTGCCGGCGAGGAAGACGACGGCGACGCTGGCGATGCTCAGCGACACCGACCCGTCGCCGAAGGCCCGGATGGAGGCGTCCAGGCACATCACGAAGCAGGCGGTCAGCAGGAGCATGCCGCCGATGCCGGTGATGAGCTTCTGGGGCCGCTGGAGCACGTCGAGCATGCGCGGCACGACACCGGCGAACAGCGACCTCACGCGCGTGACGACGAATTTCCGCAGGAACGGCACCGAGGTGACCACGAGGACCAGGACGGCCACGGTCAGCAGGCCCGCGATGACCGTGCGGGACGGCGACAGCGACGGCGTCTTCTCGGTCCCGGTCAGATAGCCGAACGACAGCAGCATCAGGATGTGGCAGCCGAGCCCGAACAGCTGCGACGCGCCCACGCTCGCCACCGCGAGCCCGGGGCGCACGCCGGCGCGCTGGAGGAAGCGCGTGTTGAGAGCCACACCGCCGACCGCGGCCGGTGCCACGATCTTCACGAACGACCCGGCGACCTGCGCCGCAACGGTCCGCGGGAACGGCACCCGTTCCGGCACGAACCCGAGCAGGGCCATCGCCGCGGCGACGTAGCTGAGCGCCGAGAACAGCACCGCGGCGGCCACCCAGCCCCACTGGGCCTGCGCGAACAGCGTGCCGAACTCGATGTGGGTGAGCTGGGTCAGCAGGTAGTACGCGCCGATCGCGCCGGCGATGAAGCTGATCAGCGTGCGCGGCCGGACCCGCTCCAGCCGGGCCGGCTCCACCGGCGCCTGGGGCCTGATCCGCAGCACCTCGTGCCGGATCTGGGTGAGCAGATCCTCCTCGCGGGCCTCTTCGAGGGCCTCGTCCAAGGCGCGCTTCTCCGCGCGCTGCTCGGCGCGGACCGTCTTCTTGTCGGGCTTGTCGAGGACGAGCGGAGCCGTCTCGGACGCCTCCGCCAGGCGGGCCGACTTGGCATGCCGGGAGGCTTCGAGCACCGCTTCGCGCTCCCGCTGGGCCCGCTCCCGGGCCAGCCGGCGCAGCGTCGCGCGCGTGGAGCGCGTCAGCGCGATCGGCTGGAGCATCGGCAGGCAGTCGGCGACCGCGTCCGGCCCGAGCACCCCGACCGCCGAGGCCACCGCGCGCTCGGCGCCGACCCGCAGGCCGAGCGTGGTGACCAGCTGGGCGACGTCCATGCGCAGCAGCAGTTCGCCGGCCGCGATCTCGCCGCCGCGCAGCTCGGCGAGGATCACCCTGCCGGAACGATCCACCAGTATCGCGTCACCGGCCAGCCTGCGGTGCGCGATGCGCCGTGACTGCAGCGCCTGCACCTGGTGCCAGGTGTTGCGCAGCAGCTCGTCGGTGATGTCCTCGTCGGCCAGCGAGTCCAGCGTGCGCCCGCCGGTGTGCTCGTAGACGAGCATGACCGCGTCGGGGCCGAGTTCGGAGGTGGCGATCAGCTTGGGCGCGTTGGCGCCTGCCGCGATCGCCGCGTAGGCCAGCAGCGCCTCCTGCTCCAGCGCCTGGCGCAGCGACTGGAGGCTGGAGCGGGTGGCGAAGCCGCGGAGGGTCAGATTGCGCCATGCGCGGTAGAAGAAGCCCTGCGCCTGCTGCTCCCGGTCGACGACCGTGACGTCCAGCGGCGGGCCGTCCTCCAGGGTGACGAAGTAGCGCCGGCCCCGGTCGCCGTTCTCCGACTCCGTGGCCTCCTCGCGGGCCGCGCTGACGGGGTGGAAGCCGACGTGCCGCAGGCCCGCCATCAGGGTCTGGCCGGTCGGGCGGACGTTGGGGGAGCCGACCGCGTACAGGGTGCCGTAGGCGATGGTCCAGCCGATCAGGACCGTCAGGATGATCGAGAAGGGGGTCGTGTAGCCGGTGACCAGCATCGAGAACGCGTCGAGCAGCAGCACGATCCACAGCACCGCGCGCCATCTCGGTCTGCGGGACATGCCGACGGCCGTCATATAGGCGATCACGGGCGCCAGATAGCCGTGCACCGGGTCGGTCAGCGCGTGGATGTCACCGGGCGAAGGCTGGGTGAGCGCCTCCTGGATCGAGTCCGGGGCGGCCCGGGCGACCCACAGGTCGGTGGCGAGTGTCACTCCGTGCGCCAGGACGGCCGCGAGGACGCCGTCGGCGATGCGCAGCCCGTCCCGTTTGATCAGCCGCTCGATCGCGAAGGCGACCGGCACCAGCAGGATCGCGATGCTGGACGCCAGCCCCGCGATCTTGATGAGCAGGTCCGGGGCCTGACCGGTGCCCTTGTTGATGTCCTGTTCGAGCCCTGAGGTGGTGCCGTGCGCGAACGCGGCGATCGCGAGCAGCACCACGACGGCGAGCACTCCCACCAGGAGCCGCATGAGGTCGGAGGGACGGTGCACGCGCGCGGGGAGCAGCGGTTCGTCGCCCTCCACCTGCTCGGCGTGGGGATCGTCGGCGGCGCACGGAAGGTGATCCGCGGGCGCGTTCTCGGAGCCGCGTGCCCCCTCGGAGGCATCCGCACCGCCGTCACGCGCGCGCGTGCCGTCGCTCTCACGAGCGTCGGCATCGTCCCCTCGCGCGCGTGCGCCGTCGTTCCCGCGCGCTTCCGGGGCGGTGCTTCCTCCCGCGCCCGTGTCGTCGTCCTTGCGCGGACCGGTGTCTTCCTGGTGCGCGTCGGCGCCGCCCTCGCTCGCGCGGGCGGCTTTACGGCGCGCGGAGGCGTCAGGGGTGCCCGCCGCTCCTTCGGGGTGCACGCCCTGCTCCTTCATGGTCTCTTCTTGGTCTCGTATCACCAGTCACCGCCCGCACGATGGTGGCATGCCCCACCGACAGACGCGGGCATCAGGGTGTGGATGCGCGGGCGCACAGTCTGCCCCAAGGACCGCTCGGGGGCGAGAGGACCGTTGGCCACGGTCCCCGCGGGGATGTCGGTGGGGTGCGGCAGGATGGGGTGGATGAGCGAGCAGAGCCCTCCCGAAGACGCCCGCGAGGGGTACGCGGACGCGCTGCCGGAGTACGCCGAGCGGGTCCTCGACGTCGCCGAGCGGATCCCGCCGGGCCGGGTCATGACCTACGGCGATGTCGCCGAGTGGCTGGAGGAGGGAGGGCCGCGCCAGGTCGGCCGGGTGATGGCCCTCTACGGGGGCGCCGTCCCGTGGTGGCGTGTCGTACGCGCCGACGGCGTGCTGCTGCCCGGACACGAGCTGCGCGCGCTCGCCCACTACCGCGCGGAGGGCACGCCGCTGAAGCAGGCGGGCAGGAGCACGGAGGGCCATCTGCCGCGGCTCGACATGCGACGGGCCCGATGGGACGGCGGCGCGGGTGCGGAGGGTCACACCTGACAGCTTCCGCCATCGGATGCCACCGGGGTGGGCCTGTGGTCCGTTCGGGGGACACGGGGGACGTCCGCGGCATGCCGTACGTTCGTGGGGTGTGGGACGCGCGTGGCGCGATCGCCGCGAGGGAAGAATCGGAAGCCCTGCTTCCACCCGGAGCGGCGGCGTAGCGTCGGCAGCACGTGTCCCCCTCACCCCGCGGCCACCGCCTCGCACGCGTGACCGCCTGCCCACCAGCACAACCACCAGGACCGGCCAACCACGTGAGCTCCTCTTCCTCCACCAGGCGCCTGCCGCACCCCTCGGTGCGGCAGGGGAGCCGTGGCGCTTACCGACTGGTACGTACCCCGCCGGCCGTCGTGGATCCCCCTCGTCTGGACGCCGCGCAGCGTGCCGTGGTTGACCACCGGACCGGACCGCTGCTCGTTCTCGCAGGTCCCGGCACCGGCAAGACCACCACCCTGGTCGAGTCCGTGGCCGCGCGGATGGCCCGGGGCGGCGACCCCGAGCGCATCCTGGTGCTGACGTTCAGCCGCAAGGCCGCCGTAGAGCTGCGCGACCGCATGGCCCTGCGCATGGGCGCGGCCCGCGCGCCCAGGGCGACCACGTTCCACTCGTACTGCTACGCCCTGGTCCGCGCCCACCAGGACAGCGACCGGTTCACCGAGCCGCTGCGCCTGCTCTCCGGCCCCGAGCAGGACGTCACCGTCCGCGAGCTGCTCGCCGGCCAGCCCGAGCTGGAGCGGCTCGGGCTGACCCACGTGCGCTGGCCGGACGAACTGCGCGCCTGCCTGACCACACGCGGCTTCGCCGACGAGGTCCGAGCCGTCCTCGCCCGCAGCCGCGAGCTGGGCCTCGGCCCGGACGCCCTGGACTCCTTCGCGCGCCGCATCGGCCGCCCCGACTGGCGGGCGGCAGCCGCGTTCCTCGCCGACTACCTCGACACACTCGACCTCCAGGGCGTGATCGACTACGCGGAACTGGTCCACCGCGCGGTCCTGCTCGCCCACCGCCCGGAGACCGCCGCACAGCTCGCGGCCCGGTACGACGCCGTGTACGTCGACGAGTACCAGGACACCGACCCCGCCCAGGTCCGGCTGCTGCACGCCCTGGCCGGCGGCGGCCGCACCCTCGTCGCCTTCGGCGACCCCGACCAGTCGATCTACGCCTTCCGGGGCGCCGACGTGAACGGCATCCTCGACTTCCCGGCCGCCTTCGCGCGCGCGGACGGCCGACCCGCCCCCGTCGAGGTGCTGCGCACCTCCCGCCGCTCCGGCGCCGCCCTGCTGGCCGCGACCCGTCTGATCACCCAGCGCATGCCCCTGCCCCGGCTGCCCGCCGACAAGGTCCGCGCCCACCGGGAACCGGCCCCCGTACGGGACGGCGGCCGGGTCGACGTCCACACCTACCCGACGGCCGGCGCGGAACTGGACAACATCGCGGACATCCTGCGCCGCGCGCACCTGGAGGACGGCGTCCCCTGGAGTGACATGGCCGTCCTCGTGCGCGCCGGGTCCCGCTCCCTGCCGACCCTCCGCCGGGCCCTCACCGCGGCCGGCGTCCCCCTGGACATCGACGGCGACGACCTGCCCCTGCGGCACGAGCCGGCGGTGGCACCCCTGCTCACGGCGCTGCGCGCGGTGGCCACGGCGGAAGCACGGCAGCGGGAGGACGAGCCGGCGGCGCGCACTGAGGAAGGCACCGCTGCAGCTGTCGGCGACCCGACCGAGCCCGCCGACGACCCGACCGAACCCGCCGGAGCACGGGCCGCGGAGGCCGGAGAACCCCCCGCAGACGCCGCCGAACAAGCCCCGGACGCCTCCTGGCTCGACACCGAGACCGCCCTCACCCTGCTCGCCTCCCCGCTCGCCGGCATGGACAGCGCCGACCTGCGCCGCCTCGGGCGAGCCCTGCGCGAGGAGGAGCGGGCCGCCGGGAACCCCCTGCCGCCCCCGTCCGACGAGCTGCTCGCACAGGCGCTCGCCGAGCCCGAGCGCCTGGCCGTGCACGACCCGGCGTACGCGCGCGGAGCGCAGCGTCTCGGCGCGCTGCTCCGCAAGGCCCGCGAGCGCCTCGCGGGCGGCGGTACGGCCGAGGAGGCGCTGTGGGACCTGTGGGAGGGCACGCCCTGGCCCGCGCGCCTGGAGCGGGCCGCCCGGCGCGGCGGCGCGGCCGGCCGCAACGCCGACCGGGACCTGGACGCCGTCTGCGCCCTGTTCGCCACCGCCGCGCGCGCGGAGGAGCGCACCGGGGGCCGCGGCGCCCTGAACTTCCTGGAGGAGATCGAGGCCGAGGACATAGCCGCCGACACGCTCGCGCGCCGTGCGGTACGCCCCGACGCCGTCCGCGCGATGACCGCGCACCGCGCCAAGGGCCTGGAGTGGCGGCTGGTCGTCGTCGCCGGTGTCCAGGAGGGCCTGTGGCCCGATCTGCGGCGCCGCGGCTCGCTGCTGGAGGCCGACCGCATCGGCCGGGACGGACTCGCCGAGCCGCTGACCCCGGGCGCACTGCTCGCCGAGGAGCGCCGCCTGTTCTACGTCGCCGCCACGCGCGCGCGTGACCGCCTCGTCGTCACCGCCGTGAAGGCACCGGCCGACGACGGCGACCAGCCGTCCCGGTTCCTGACCGAGCTGGGCGTGGAGCCCCGGGACGTCACCGGGCGCCCCCGCCGCCCGCTGTCCGTCGCCGCGCTCGTCGCCGAGCTGCGCGCAACCACGGTCGACCCGCGCGCGTCCGCCGCGCTGCGGGAGTCCGCCGCCCGCCGGCTCGCCCGGCTCGCCGCGCTCGCCGACGAGGACGGCCGCCCGCTGGTGCCGTCCGCGCACCCCTACCGCTGGTGGGGCATGTTCGAGCCGACCGAGAGCAAGGTGCCGCTGCGCCACCGCGACCAGCCCGTGGTGCTCTCCGGCAGTGCCCTCGACCAGCTCGCCAACACCTGCGCGCTGCAGTGGTTCCTGGGCCGCGAGGTGAAGGCCGACGCCCCCGCCACCGCCGCGCAGGGCTTCGGCAACGTCGTCCACGTCCTCGCCGACGAGGTCGCCTCCGGCCGCACCCCCGCCGACCTCGACGTCCTCATGGAGCGCCTGGACTCCGTGTGGAACGCGCTCGCCTTCGACGCGCCCTGGAAGTCGCGGCAGGAGAAGGACAACGCGCGCGGGGCGCTCGAACGCTTCCTGAACTGGCACGTGCTGGACCGAGTCGGCCGCACCCCGGTGGCGAGCGAGCAGGACTTCGACGTCACCCTCGAAGCAGGCGACTACCAGATCCGCATCCGCGGCCAGATGGACCGCGTGGAGACCGACGCCGAGGGACGGGCCTACGTCGTCGACTTCAAGACCGGCAAGCAGGCGCCCACCGCGCGCGAGGTGGAGCGGCACCCCCAGCTCGCCGTCTACCAGCTCGCCGTCCGCGAAGGCGCAGTGGACCCGGCCTTCGACGGCGTACGCCCCGAACCGGGCGGCGCCGAACTCGTCCACCTCAGGCAGGGCGCCGCCAAACGCGACGGAGGCGAGGGCCTGCCCAAGGTGCAGACGCAGGAGCCGCTGGCGGGGGAGTGGGTCGGCGAGCTGCTGGCCACCGCCGCCGGAAAGGTCCTCGACGAGCGGTTCACGCCGAGCACCGGCCAGCACTGCACGCACTGCGCGTTCCGCGCCTCGTGCAGCGCCCGTCCCGAGGGACGCCACGTGGTCGAGTAAGGCGCGGCCGGAGTGGCGTGACGTACGGCACCACGCGTGCTGACCTGGGCTTCTTCCGTCCCGGGCGGTCGCTGCGTGCTCGACTGTCAGTCCCCGCCGCTAGCCTCTTTCGACATGTCCGCCCGTATCACCGACCCCGAGCAGCTCAAGGAGCTCCTCGGCATCCCGTTCACCCCGGAGCAGACGGCCTGCATCACCGCGCCGCCCGCCCCGCAGGTGATCGTGGCCGGCGCCGGGTCGGGCAAGACCACCGTGATGGCGGCCCGCGTGGTCTGGCTGGTCGGCACCGGACAGGTCGCCCCGGAACAGGTCCTCGGCCTGACCTTCACCAACAAGGCCGCCGGAGAGCTGGCCGAACGCGTCCGCAAGGCACTGGTCAAGGCCGGCGTCACCGACCCCGATCTCACCGACCCCGACAACCCGCCGGGCGAGCCCGTCATCTCGACGTACCACTCGTTCGCCGGCCGCCTGCTCACCGACCACGGCCTGCGCCTCGGCCTGGAGCCCACCTCGCGCCTCCTGGCCGACGCCACCCGCTACCAGCTCGCCGCGCGGGTGCTGCGTGAGGCCCCCGGCCCGTACCCCGCGCTGACCCGCTCCTTCGCCGACCTCGTCAGCGACCTCCTCGCCCTCGACTCCGAACTCGCCGAACACCTCGTCGACCCCGAGGACCTGCGCGCCTGGGACGCCGACCTGCTGCGCACCCTGGAAGGCGCCAAGCTCACCAACGCCGACCTGCGCAAGGTCCCGGAGACGGCCGCGGCCCGCCGGGAACTCGCCGACCTCGTCCAGCGCTACCGGGCCGCCAAGCGCCAGCGGGATCTGCTCGACTTCGGTGACCAGATCGCCCTGTCGGCCCGCCTCGGCCGCATCCCCGAGGTGGGCCGCCTGCTGCGCGAGGAGTTCCGCGTGGTGCTCCTGGACGAGTACCAGGACACCTCGGTGGCCCAGCGCGTCCTGCTGGCCGGCCTGTTCGGCGGCGGCACCGGCCACCCGGTGACCGCCGTCGGCGACCCCTGCCAGGCCATCTACGGCTGGCGCGGCGCCTCCGTCGCCAACCTGGACGACTTCCCCGACCACTTCGCCCACGCCGACGGCCGGCCCGCCACCCGGCAGGCACTCAGCGAGAACCGCCGCAGCGGCGGGCGCCTGCTCGACCTCGCCAACGGCCTCGCCGCGCCCCTGCGCGCCATGCACGCGGGCGTGGAGGCCCTCCGCCCGGCCCCCGGCGCCGAGTACGACGGCACGGTCCGCTGCGCCCTGCTGCCCACCCACGCCGAGGAGATCGACTGGATCGCCGACACCCTCGCCCACCTCGTGCGCACCGGCACGCCGCCCGGCGAGATCGCCGTACTGTGCCGGACCGCGACCGACTTCGCCGAGATCCAGGGCGCCCTCGTCGCCCGCGACATCCCCGTCGAGGTCGTCGGCCTCTCCGGGCTGCTGCACCTGCCCGAGATCGCCGACCTCGTCGCCGTCTGCGAGGTCCTCCAGGACCCCGGCGCCAACGCCTCCCTGGTCCGCCTGCTCACCGGCCCGCGCTGGCGCATCGGCCCCCGCGACCTCGCCCTGCTGGGCCGCCGCGCCCGCCTGCTGGTCGCCCACGCGCGCGTGGACGACACCGACGACCCCGACCGCCGGCTCGCCGCAGCCGTCGAAGGCGTCGACCCGTCCGAGGTGACCTCGCTCGCCGACGCCCTCGACACCTTCCTGGAATCGCCGCTGAACGACGGCGAGGGCGACGACGACGGGCTGCCGTTCTCCCCGGACGCGCGCGTGCGCTTCGCCCGGCTCGCCGCCGAGCTGCGCGACCTGCGCCGGTCCCTGTCGGACCCGCTGATGGACGTCCTGCACCGCGTCCTCGCCGTCACCGGCCTGGAGGTGGAGCTGTCGGCGTCCCCGCACGCGCTCGCCGCCCGCCGCCGCGAGACCCTGTCCAACTTCCTGGACATCGCCGCCTCCTTCGCCGCGAGCGACGGCGAGGCCACCCTGCTCGCCTTCCTCGGCTTCCTGCGCACCGCCGCCCAGTACGAGAAGGGCCTCGACAACGCGCTGCCCGGCGGCGAGAACACCGTCAAGGTCCTCACCGCGCACAAGTCCAAGGGCCTGGAGTGGGACGTCGTGGCCGTCCCCGGACTGGTGACCGGCACCTTCCCCAGCGCCCAGGGCCGCGAGAAGTGGACCGCCCAGGCCAAGGTGCTGCCGCACGCCCTGCGCGGCGACAGCGACACCCTGCCCGACGCCGCCGGCTGGGACTCGCGCGGCATGAAGGCCTTCCACGAGGCCATGAAGGACCACCAGCACACCGAGGAGCTCCGCCTCGGCTACGTCACCTTCACCCGCCCCCGCTCGCTCCTGCTCGGCTCCGGCCACTGGTGGGGCCCCAGCCAGAAGAAGCCGCGCGGCCCCTCCGACTTCCTCCGGGCGCTCCACGACCACTGCGCCGCCGGGTACGGCGAGATCGAGGCGTGGGCGGACGAACCCGCCGAGGACGAGGAGAACCCGGCCCTGCGGGCGGCCTCCGCCGACCAGGTGTGGCCGCTCCCACTGGACGACGCCGCCCTGGCCCGCCGCCGCGCCGCCGCCGAGACCGTCCTCGCCCACCTGGACACCCTCGCCGCCCAGCCGACCGGCCCCCGCCCGGCCCTGCACGACCCCGCCGGCGACGAGCACCCCGACTGGCCCGCGCCACCGGCCGACGACGCGTACGGCGAAGAGCTTCATGGCGAGGAGCCGTATGACGAGGAGCCGTACGAGGACCTCCCCGACGAGGACGACTTCCCGTACGACGAGGACCCCTTCGGCGAGCTGCCCCCGGACGACATAGCCGTCCCCGACCCGGACGACCCCGCCGACTGGGACGACTGGAGCGCCGACCGCCCGACGGTCCCGCACCAGGCACCCGCCCCTCAGGGCGGCCCCCGGCCCGCCGGGCCGCCGGGCCCGGCCTCCCTCACCCCCGAGGAGGCCCGCACCGTCGCGTCCTGGGACCGTGACCTGGACGCGCTCACCGGAGAGCTGCTGCGCGCCCGGCGGACCGTCACCGACGTCCCCCTGCCCGCCACGCTCACCGCGACCCAGCTGCTGCGTCTCGCCGAGGACCCGGACGGGCTCGCACAGGAACTCGCGCGCCCCATGCCGCGCCCCCCGCAACCGGCCGCGCGCCGGGGCACCCGCTTCCACGCCTGGGTCGAAGCCCGCTTCGAGGAGCTGACGCTGCCCCTGCTCGAACCGGACGAGCTGCCCGGCGGCGACGCCGAGATCGCCGACGAACGCGACCTGGAAGCCCTCAAGGAGGCCTTCGAACGCACCGAGTACGCCCGGCGCACTCCTTACCGGGTCGAGGCCCCGTTCCAGCTCACCCTCGCCGGCCGCGTCGTCCGGGGCCGCATCGACGCCGTCTACAGGCACGGCGACGGCGACGAGGCGACGTACGAGATCGTCGACTGGAAGACCAGCCGCACCCGCACCGCCGACCCGCTCCAGCTCGCCGTGTACCGGCTGGCCTGGGCCGAGCAGCAGGGCGTGCCGCCCGAGTCCGTCACGGCCTCCTTCGTGTACGTGCGCAGCGGCGAGGTCGTACGGCCCACCGGCCTGCCGGACCGGGCCGCGCTGGAGCGACTGCTCACCGGTGAGACGGATCGGTCACCGGGGACGACCTGAGTGTGACGAACCGCCCTCCGAGGATGTCGGTGCGGGCCGATAGGCTCGGGAGCATGAGCCAGACCCCGGACAGCGCCGTCCGCACGTACATCGAGCAGCACCGCGCCGCCTTCCTCGACGACCTCGTCGCATGGCTGCGCATCCCCTCCGTGTCGGCCCAGCCCGACCACGCGCCCGACGTACGGCGCAGCGCCGACTGGCTCGCCGCCAAGCTCAAGGAGACCGGCTTCCCGACCGCCGAGGTCTGGGAGACCCCGGGAGCCCCCGCCGTATTCGCCGAATGGCTTTCGGGTGACCCGGAGGCCCCCACGGTCCTGGTCTACGGCCACCACGACGTACAGCCCGCCGCCCGCGAGGACGGCTGGGACAGCGACCCCTTCGAGCCCGTCGTCCGCGGAAACCGCCTCTACGCGCGCGGGGCGGCCGACGACAAGGGCCAGGTGTTCTTCCACACACTCGGCGTCCGCGCCCACCTCGCCGCCACCGGCCGTACCGCGCCGGCCGTCAACCTCAAGCTGCTGATCGAGGGCGAGGAGGAGTCCGGCTCCCCGCACTTCCGGGCCCTGGTCGAGGAGCGGGCCGGACGGCTCGCCGCCGACGCCGTGATCGTCTCCGACACCGGCATGTGGGCCGAGGACACCCCGACCGTGTGCACGGGCATGCGGGGTCTCGCCGAGTGCGAGATCCGGCTGTACGGCCCCGACCAGGACATCCACTCCGGCTCCTTCGGCGGTGCCGTGCCCAACCCCGCCACCGCCGCCGCCCGCCTGGTCGCCGCCCTGCACGACGACCACGCGCGCGTGGCGATCCCCGGCTTCTACGACGGCATCGTCGAGCTGACCGACCGCGAGCGGGAGCTGTTCGCCGAGCTGCCCTTCGACGAGGAGCGCTGGCTGCGCACCGCCAAGTCGTACGCCCTCCACGGAGAGGCCGCCTACTCGACGCTGGAGCGCATCTGGGCCCGCCCCACCGCCGAGGTCAACGGCATCGGCGGCGGTTACCAGGGCCCCGGCAGCAAGACGATCATCCCGTCCACGGCCATGGTGAAGCTGTCCTTCCGCCTGGTCGCCGGCCAGGACCCCGACCACATCGAGAAGGCCGTCCGCGCCTGGGCCGCCGAGCAGGTCCCCGCCGGGATCCGGTACGAGATCGACTTCGGCTCGGCCACGCGCCCGTGCCTGACGCCGCTCGGCCACCCCGCGCTGCAGTCCGTGGTCCGCGCCATGGGCCGCGCCTTCCAGGCTCCGGTCCGCTTCACCCGCGAGGGCGGCTCCGGGCCCGCCGCCGACCTCCAGGAAGTCCTCGGCGCCCCCGTGCTCTTCCTGGGCATCTCCGTTCCCTCCGACGGCTGGCACGCGCCCGATGAGAAGGTCGAGCTGGACCTCCTCCTCAAGGGCGTCGAGACCAGCGCCTACCTGTGGGGCGACCTGGCCCAGAGCTGGCGTCCCGCGCCCTGACCGACCGGCGCCGTACGGAAGGGCACCGCGCGCGGGGCACACTGGGAGGACCGCCCCGCCCGCCCCGCCCGCGCCCTACCCGGTGCCCTCGCGCCCTACGTCCCGCCGAACCGACCGCCGAAAGAACCGCCGCACTGGGGGAGTTGGAAGCACCCGTGACCACCTGGACCGACCACTCAGCCGACCGACCCATTTCGCTGACCACCCCGAGCGGCATCGACCGCGCCGCCCACCACCGGCTGGACGAGGCCTGGCTCGCGGCGGCGTGGAGCCACCCCACGACCCGCTGCTTCGTGGTCTCCGGCGGCCAGGTGCTCATCGACGAGACCCCGGACGGCCGGACCGAACTCGTCATGACCCCCTCCTTCGAGGCCCCGCTCACCGAGGCACACCGCTACTTCCTCGGCATCGACGAGGACGGCGTCAGCTACTTCGCGCTCCAGAAGGACGCGCTGCCCGGCCGCATCGACCAGTCCGCCCGCCCGGCGGGGCTGCGGGAGGCCGGCCTGCTGCTGTCGCCGCGCGACGCCGGGCTCATGGTGCACGCGGTCGGCCTGGAGAACTGGCAGCGCACCCACCGATTCTGCTCCCGCTGCGGCGAGCGCACGGTCATCGCCGCGGCCGGCCACATCCGCCGCTGCCAGGCCTGCGGCGCCGAGCACTACCCGCGCACCGACCCGGCCGTGATCATGGCGGTCACCGACGAGGACGACCGCATCCTGCTCGGCCGCCAGGTCCACTGGCCCGAGGGCCGCTTCTCCACGCTCGCCGGATTCGTCGAGCCCGGCGAGTCCATCGAGCAGGCCGTGCGCCGCGAGGTGTCCGAAGAGGTGGGCGTCACCGTCGGTCCGGTCGAGTACGTCGCCAGCCAGCCCTGGCCGTTCCCGTCCAGCCTGATGCTCGGCTTCATGGCCCGCGCCACGTCCACCGAGATCGACGTCGACGGGGACGAGATCCACGAGGCCCGCTGGTTCTCCCGCGAGGAACTGCACGCGGCCTTCGAGTCCGGCGAGGTGCTGCCGCCCTACGGCATCTCCATCGCGGCCCGCCTGATCGAGCTGTGGTACGGCAAGCCCCTGCCGACACGCGGCCTCATCTGACAGGACACGACAGGGCGGCCCCTGAGGATCGGGGCCGCCCTGTGGTCCGGTCACCGCGGGAACCGGCGGAACGTCACGCGGCGATCTTCTGCTTCACCTGAGCCAGCGACGGGTTCGTCAGCGTGCTGCCGTCCGCGAAGAGCACGGTCGGCACCGTCTGGTTCCCGCCGTTCGCCTTCTCCACGAAAGCGGCGGACTCGGGGTCCTGCTCGATGTTGATCTCGGTGTAGGCGATGCCCTCCCGGTCCAGCTGAGTCTTCAGCCGCCGGCAGTAGCCGCACCAGGTCGTGCTGTACATCGTCACAGTGCCCTGCATGTCTCTCGCGCTCCTCAGGCAGCTCGGAAAAAATCGTCCAGGGAGAGAACGTAGGCGACCGTCCCACCATTCCCGCCTGGGGTATGCCTCACTAGCTGTGACACGTGTCGCATTAAGTCGCATTAGTGCTACTAAAGGCCTCTGCCTGTGGACAACCGCCACAGCCGTCCCGAACGACCTGGCAGCATGGCGGTGTGACAGCAGCAACGCACTCCACCCTCTTCCCGCAGGTACCGGACTCTGCCGACGCGGTGCTCGAAGGGCTCGACCCCGAGCAGCGCGCGGTGGCCACCGCCCTGCACGGCCCGGTGTGCGTCCTGGCCGGAGCGGGCACGGGCAAAACCCGGGCGATCACCCACCGCATCGCCTACGGGGTGCGCGCAGGCATCCTCCAGCCGTCCAGCGTGCTCGCCGTCACCTTCACCAACCGCGCCGCCGGAGAGATGCGCGGCCGGCTGCGCCAGCTCGGCGCCCAAGGCGTCCAGGCCCGCACCTTCCACTCGGCAGCCCTGCGACAGCTCCAGTACTTCTGGCCGAAAGCGATCGGTGGCTCCCTGCCCCGGCTCGTCGACCGCAAGATCCAACTCGTCGCCGACGCGGCCGCCGCCCAGGGCACCCGGCTCGACCGGAACGAGCTGCGGGACGTCACCGCCGAGATCGAATGGTCCAAGGTCACCCAGACAGTCCCCGCCGACTACCCGTACGCGGCCGCGAAGGCCGGCCGCGAGACCCCCCGCGACCCGGCCGAGATCGCCCACCTCTACGCGGCCTACGAGGACCTCAAGCGCGACCGAGCGGTCATCGACTTCGAGGACGTCCTGCTGCTCACCGTCGCCATCCTCCAGGACCGCCACGACATCGCCGACCAGGTCCGCGCCCAGTACCAGCACTTCGTCGTCGACGAATACCAGGACGTCAGCCCCCTCCAGCAGCGGCTCCTCGACCTGTGGCTGGGCGACCGCGACAACCTGTGCGTCGTCGGCGACGCCAGCCAGACCATCTACTCGTTCACGGGAGCAACGCCCGACCACCTTCTCGACTTCCGCGGCCGGCACCCCGGCGCCACGGTCGTCAAACTGGTCCGCGACTACCGCTCGACCCCCCAGGTCGTCCGCCTCGCCAACGGCCTCCTCGCCCAAGCCCGAGGCCGCGCCGCCGACCACCGGCTGGAACTCGTCTCCCAGCGCACCGCAGGGCCCGAACCCGTCTACACCGAGTACACCGACGAGCCCGCCGAGGCCGAGGGCGCCGCCCGCCGCATCCGCGACCTCATCGACGCCGGCGTCCCGGCCGCCGAGATCGCCGTGCTGTTCCGCACCAACTCCCAGTCCGAGACCTACGAGCAGGCCCTCGCCGACGCCGGCGTCCCCTACCAGCTGCGCGGCGCCGAGCGCTTCTTCGACCGGCCCGAGGTCCGCAAGGCCGGCATCGCCCTGCGCGGCGCCGCCCGCTTCGGCGGCAACGACTCCCTCCTGGACGACGCCGTGGACCTGCCCTCCCAGGTGCGCGCCGTCCTCTCCGGCGAGGGCTGGACCAGCGAACCCCCGGCCGGCTCCGGCGCCGTCCGCGAGCGCTGGGAATCCCTGGCCGCCCTGGTCAACCTCGCCCACGACCTCGCCACCGCCAGACCCCGGGCCACCCTCGCCGACTTCGTGGCGGAACTGGACGAACGAGCGAACGCCCAGCACGCCCCGACCGTCCAGGGCGTCACCCTCGCCTCCCTGCACGCCGCCAAGGGCCTGGAATGGGACGTCGTCTTCCTGGTCGGCATCGCCGAAGGCATGCTGCCCATCACCTACGCCCGCACCGACGAACAGATCGAGGAAGAACGCCGCCTCCTCTACGTCGGCGTCACCCGCGCCCGGGAACGCCTCCACGTCTCCTGGGCCCTGTCCCGCTCACCCGGCGGACGTCCCAACCGCAGACCGAGCCGCTTCCTCGACGGACTGCGCCCCGGCACCACCCCCACCGTCGGCCACACCGGCGCCGGCGCGGGCGGCGGCGTCGAGCGCGGAACCGTCGCGAGCGCCACCGCCGCCCCCCGGCGCACCCCACGCACCCCCGCCCGCTGCCGGGTCTGCGGCCGCACCCTCACCGACGCGGGCGAGATGAAGCTGATGCGCTGCGAGGACTGCCCCTCGGACATGGACGAAGGGCTCTACGAGCGACTCCGGGAGTGGCGGGCGGTCCAGGCCGAGCGCAGCGGCCAGCCGGACTTCTGTGTCTTCACCGACCGGACACTGATGGCCATCGCCGAAGCCTGCCCGGACAGCTCCGCCGAACTCGCCCGCATCCCCGGCGTCCTCAGTCGCAAGCTGCGCAGCTACGGAGCCGATGTTCTGGCCATCTGTGCAGGTCAGGAGCCTGACGGAGGCGACGGGAACGACTGATGCAAACTCGTCGAAAAAATAGTTTGCGCATGCCCCAGCAATCCCCATAGGTTCTAGGCACGGAAGCAGCGGCCTTCTCCAAGGCGCCGGTTCCGTGTTGTACTTGCATATCCGAACGGACTGGCTCACCCCAGTCCCCCAGACGCCGAGAGGAGGCGAGTCCAGTGATCAGCATCAACATCAGCACCACCAGCACGGCCAAACTGACCGATCGCTCGACCGTCTCCACGTGCATGCTCGGCGCCTCGTACCAGGGCACCGGTCTGTCCGGCATCCGTGCCGTGCGCCCGGCGTCCTCCCCTGCCCTCGTGGATCTTCCCGTCCGTGAGCGCAATGAGCGACCGACCAAGGCACTGGAAGCAGTAGCGGCACAGGCACATGCCTATGCCTTTGCGGCGGCCGGTGCCGGATTCCGGAAGCAGACGACGCAGCACCACCTGATGTGGGCCTTCCGTGGGCCAGAACCCTGGAGTGATCCAGCCTGACAGCCGATCAGGCCGGCGCCTTCAGGGCCGCGGAACCCCACCCGGGATCCGCGGCCCTTCTGTTTTCCCCGAACGGGGACGACGGAGCGAGGGGGCCTCGGGACAAAAAAAGAACCCGGTACCAAGCCGACACCCGGTCAACCGGCCGGAACGACCAGACGAGGAAGACCAAACCGTGCAACTCGAAGCGCACGCCCCGTCCGTACCGCCTTCGCAAACGATCCCCCCGCCCGGCCTCACGGAGGACTCCACCTTGACCCCCCTCACCGCGCTCACCGCGCTCGACGACGCCATCGAGAACCTCGGCGTACCCGTCCCCTGCCGCTCCTACGACCCGGAGGTCTTCTTCGCCGAGTCGCCCGCGGACGTGGAGTACGCCAAGTCCCTCTGCCGCACCTGCCCGCTGATCGAGGCCTGCCTCGCCGGCGCCAAGGAGCGGCGTGAGCCCTGGGGCGTCTGGGGTGGCGAGCTGTTCGTCCAGGGTGTCGTCGTCGCCCGGAAGCGGCCCCGTGGTCGCCCGCGGAAGAACCCGGTCACGGCATGAACACCGCAGGAACGATCGATCGCCCCCTCACGCACGACCCCAAGAAGCAGGCCCCGATGAAGCCGTCCACCAGCGAGCCCGCCGGCTCCGCGACCACAGACTTCACCACCTCCGGCGCCACCGAAGCGCGCCAGAACAGGAACCGAGAGATGCAACTCATGCAAGAAGCCCTGGCTCGTGCGCATATGCACGAACGACTCCATGACGCCGTGCGCGAACGCCGGGCCATGCGCCTGGCGGTCGCCCAGCGCATGCAGCGCCGGGCCGAGCGCGCCTCGCTGCGCGCCCGCCGCGCGCTCGCCATGGCCGTCATGCAGTAACCCGCACACCTGAAGCGGTGGCCTCCCGGACCAGGGAGGCAAAGCCTCCCCGCGGGGGCCGGTCCGACCGAACGGACCGGCCCCCGCGGTGCGTTGCGCACGCCGATCCACCGCTCACGGAGTTATCGTCGCGGGGTGACGAGTCTTCCCGGAGGAAGTGATCAGGGCGGCTCCACCGCGGAGCACGGCCGCCTCGTGTGCGCCCACTGCGGCACCCCCGCCGACGACCCCCCGCCGGCCACATGGACCTGCTCCGTGGAGAACGGCATCCGGCAGTACATCTGCGACGCCTGCTCCCGGGAGAATCTCCGGGCGATCGAGGGACGACTCGACTCGGCCTGGTGGTGAGCAGCCGCCCGGCGGAGCGAAAGCAGGACGAAGGAGAGGAGCACCCGAAATCAAGCCCCCGCCGCAGGCTCCTCCTCATCGGCGTCGTCCTCGGCCAGACCGTCCAGGTCCTCCAGGTCGGTCAGGTCGGCCACGAAGCCCGGCAGCCACTCCTCCAGCTCTTCCCGGAGTCGCACCGTGGCGCCGAGTTGGCACAGGACCCCGATCGTGCTCAGGGTCACCCGGTGTATCAGCAGGTAGGCCGGCGGCAGGTTGAGCCGCTTGCCGAGCTGGTAGGCGGGGGAGCGGGGGTCGCCGATGCGGGCGGCCTGGCTGCGCATCCAGGAGCGGGTGAAGGTGAACGCCTCCACCCGGGCCGGCTCGATGATCGGCAGCAGGTAGTCGAGGACCGCGTCCGGATCCAGTTCGATGGTCTCCTTCACGAACCCCTCCTCGCAGAGCAGCTCGTAGACCGTCTCGGCCTCGCCGTCCAGCGTCATCCGCAGGGAGACGCCGATCGGGGTGGGCAGGCCGGCGGGGAGCCGGTCGACCGTGCCGAAGTCCAGGACTCCGAGGCGCCAGTCGTCCTCGCCGGCCGGACCGCCGGGCAGCAGGCGGAAGTTCCCCGGGTGCGGGTCGGCGTGCAGCAGGCCGGTGCGGGCCGGGCCCGAGAAGAGGAAGCGGGCCAGGAGCTGGCCGGCCCGGTCGCGCTGCTCCTGCGTGCCGTCCGCGATGACCTCGGACAGTGGGATGCCGTCGATCCACTCGGTCACCAGCACCTGCTCGCACTGGTGCACCACCGCCGGGACGACCACGTCCGGGTCGTCCGCGAACTCCTCCGCGTGCGCGGTCTGGGCCTGGGCCTCAAGGCCGTAGTCCAGCTCCTCGGAGACGCGGTCGCGTAGCTCGGCGATCAGCGGCTTGATGTCCATGCCCGGGATGAGCGGCCCCAACAGCCGGGCGAAGCGGCTCAGTTGGCCGAGGTCGGAGAGGAGCGCCTCGCCGGCGCCCGGGTACTGCACCTTGACCGCCACCTCACGGCCGTCGTGCCACACCGCCCGGTGCACCTGGCCGATGGAGGCCGCGGCGGCCGGCTTGTCCTCGAATTCCTCGAACAGCTCGTGCCAGTCCGGCCCCAGCCGCTCCTGGAGCACCGCGTGCACCGTGCGGGTCGGCATCGGCGGGGCCGCGTCCTGGAGCTTGGTCAGCGCCGCGCGGTAGGGGCCGGCGATCTCCTCCGGCAGCGCCGACTCGAAGACGGACATGGCCTGCCCGAACTTCATCGCGCCGCCCTTCAGCTCGCCGAGCACCTTGAACAGCTGCTCCGCCGTGCGCTGTTGCAGCTCGCGGCCGACGATCTCCGCGGACTCGCCCACGATCCGCTTGCCCAGCCCCCAGGTGGCCCGGCCGGCGAAGCCGAGCGGGAGCGCGGCGAGCTTGGCGGTACGGGTGACCGCCTTCCGGGGAAGATCAGACATGCGCCCTCCAGGTCCCAGTCGGCCGTGCCGCGCCTGTTTCGCGTCGTCGCTCCGTCGACGGCCGTTGCACCGCCATTGTCTCGCGCGTCTCCCCGCTGGTTGAGGAGTGTCCCCGTTTACCTCTCTCCGCCGCCCCGCAGTCGCAGTCCGGATGCGGCCGGACCGGTCGGGAGCGCCAGTTCAGACCGGGCAGGGACGCCTCCCAGCGGGCTCCGGTACTGGACGGAGATGCTCCGTCGAGGAAGGCCAGGGCGTGGGCCGCGGCGAGACCGGCCACCGCCGTGGCCAGTGCCAGGTCGCAGGCCCCGATCCGGCGGGCCCGGCCGGAGCGCCACTGGGTGACCAGCCGGGGCCAGACCGGGTCCCGTGCCGCGCGGTCCCGGTCCAGGCAGCCGGCGCAGCCGGACTCGCCGGGCAGTACGAGCGGGCCGACGACGCCCGTGCCCTCCACGACACCGGCATACAGATGAGGCGTGCCGGAGGCCATGAGCGGTTCGGCGGTGAACGGGTCCGGGGCGTGTACGGCGACGTCGTCCCGGGGCGCGAGGATCACCAGGGAGAGGCCGGGGTCCTCGGTGCCGGGTCCCGGGGCGTGGTCGTGGCGCGGCGGGCGGTCCGGTGCCGCGCGGCGGACGGCGGCTCGCGCCGCCGCGTCCCGGCGGTCGCCGAGCGACTCGGCCGGCAGTCCGCCCGGCGCGACGTCCCACGGCTCCACGCGGCCCACGTCGCGGACGTCGACCTCGCCGACGCCGGCGCCCGACAGCACCGACGCCAGCAGGGCGCCGACCCGGCCCGCTCCCCGCACCCGCACCCGCAGCGCGCGCCGGGCCGCGAGCCGGGCCAGCGCGCTGCCCGGCTCGGGGCTGACGAGGGACAGCGAGGCGAGGTCGGGGCGCAGCCGCTCCAGGACGTCCGTCTTCTCCCGCAGCGCGTCCGCGGCCGGTCCGCCGCCGCGCGCGTCGTCGACGAGGCCCGCGCGGGCCAGCCGCTCCACCAGCGCGTCGACACGGCGGGGCGGCACATCCATCCGCCGGCCCTCCTCGCGCAGCAGCGGCAGCCCCCGGGTGCCGTCGAGCAGCTCCAGGAAGCTGCCCGACGCCGTGTCCACCGGGCCCAGCGTCAAGGCGTGCGCCGGGGTCATCCCGAACTGCACGGTGTTGCGGTCGCGCCAGCCGCGCCGCAGCGCGGGCTTCACCACCGGATGCATGACTGACCCCCGTAATGCATGACCGACCCCCGTATTCGTCGAGACGTCCGCTGGGACGTCAGAAACATCCGAAATGCATGAAATGCCTGAAACGCTCGATGCGTCCGGCGGTGGATCCTGTTTCGGTCCGCCGGCGCCTGCCCAGGATGCCCGGCCCGTGCGCCGGGTGCCGAGGGTTGTCCACAGGTGGCGCGATTCGTCGTACAAATCGGGAGCATGTCAAACGCGACGCGGTCGGGAGGATCGGTGCAAGTCGGGCCGGTGGATCGGTCGTACGAATCAAACACATGGTGGGGGATCGGCGGTGAACCGTCCCGGAGCCGGGACTTTGCCCGTGCCCACCGGGTAACGTCGGGGCGTGCCCGCCGACCCACTGCACCGCGCCGGAAAGCCACAGCGCAGCACGACGAGCCAGCCGCCCGGCGGCTCGGGGGCGAGCGCGATCGAGGTCCGCAGGAGTGCCCGGCGCCGCCGGACGGTCTCCGCGTACCGCGAGGGCGATCGCACCGTCGTACTGATCCCCGCCCGGATGTCGAAGGCGGAGGAGCAGCGCTGGGTGACCGTCATGCTCGACAAACTCGCTGCCCAGGAGAGCAAGCGGGTGCTGGGCGACGCCGAGCTGGCCGAGCGTGCCGAGCGGCTGTCGGCCCAGTACTTCGACGGCCGCGCCCGGCCCGCCTCCGTGCGCTGGGTCACCAACCAGAACACCCGCTGGGGTTCGTGCACCCCGGCCGAAGGCAGCATCCGGCTCTCGCACCGGTTGCAGGGCATGCCGGAGTACGTCATCGACTACGTGCTCTGCCACGAGCTGGCGCATCTGCTGGTCCCCGGCCACGGCGCCGACTTCTGGCGGCTTCTGGATGCGTATCCGCGCACCGAGCGGGCCCGTGGCTACCTCGAAGGGGTGGTCGCCGCCGAACGGCTGCCGCATGTGCCGGGCGCACGCGGCGAACGGGACGCCTGACACCCTTCTTGCGTGCCCGAGTTCCCCCGAGCCCGGGCGCCGTGTGAGCGGCCGGGTGCGGTTGTGTACCGGGTCTGTACCGACCACGACCCGTCGGGGCCGTTGTCGGTCTTTGCCGTTAGCCTGGCGCGACGCACTCACATTCGGGATGGGGGACGGTCGTAACGCATGGCCAGGGAATTCCAACGCGGCCACAAGGCCAGGATCAGTGACCTCACGGCGGGCACGGATCTGTACGTAGGCGTGCAGATCTCCGCCCCCGGACTGACCTTCGACATCAGCTGCTTCGGTCTGGACGCCGACGAGCGTCTCTCGGACGACCGGTACTTCGTCTTCTTCAACCAGCCGAAGTCCCCGGAGGAGTCCATCCAGCTGCTGGGTGCCCAGGCGGGCGACACGGAGTCGTTCCGGGTGACCCTGGACCGGATCCCCTCCCAGATCCGCAAGCTGTCGTTCACGGCGACCGTCGACGGCGCCGGCCAGATGTCGCAGATCGCCCCCGGCTATCTGCGCATCGTGGCGGGCGGCGAGGAGGTCGCGCGGTACGCCTTCGACGGCTCGGAGTTCTCCACCGAGCGGGCCGTGATGCTCGGCGACTTCTACTTCAAGGACGGGTGGCGGTTCGCCGCGGTCGGGCAGGGCTTCGACGGCGGTCTTGAGGCGCTGCTGAAGAACTTCGGCGGCGAGGTGCTGGAGGAGGCGCCCGCCGCCCCGCAGCAGCCGCAGCCGCAGCCCGGCGCGGCCCCCGGCTTCGCCCCGCCCGCGTTCGGCGTCCCGGCCGCCTCCGAACCCGCCCCGGCACCCGCGCCCGCTCCCGCCCCGGCGCCGCAACCCGCCCCGGCACAGCAGGGCTTCGCCCCGCCGCCCGGCCACACCCCGCCCCCGGCCCCCGCGCCGAACGTGCACGTCGCGCCGACGATCGTCGCCCCCATGACCCCGCCCGCCGGTGGCACCGTCCCGCCGCCGGCCACGCCCCCGGCGCCCGCACCCGCGCCCTACGGCCAGCCGCCCCAGCAGCCGTCGTACGGCGGCCAGCCCGGCGCGCCGATGCCTCCGGGCTACGGCCAGCAGCCGGCACCCTACGGCGGCCAGCCGACCCCGCCCATGCCTCCGGGCTACGGCCAGCAGCCCGCCTCCTACGGAGTGCCGCAGGGCGCTCCCCAGGGCGGTGCCGGGGTGACGGCCGCGCTCCAGGCCTTCAAGGAGACGCCGACGGGGCAGCGCTGGACGCAGCAGAACAAGAAGCTGATCCGCGTCGACCTCGGCATCGGCGGCCAGCCGGTGCTGGCCCGGCAGGGCAGCATGGTGCTCTACCAGGGCAAGGTCGACTTCAGCTACAAGGGCGCCGGTTTCGCCGGGCGGATCGTCGGCAACGCCACCGGCCAGGAGATGCAGCTGATGCGCTGCACCGGCCAGGGCCAGGTCTTCCTCGCCGAGAACTCCACCCATCTGCACCCCGTCGAGCTGCAGGGCGACGCGATCTGCGTGTCCGCGGAGAACGTCCTCGCGTTCGACGAGAGCCTCCAGTACGAGGTCCGCCGCATCGAGGGCCACGGCATCCCGGGCGGCGCGCTGTTCACCATGCAGTTCCAGGGCACCGGAACGATCGTCGTCAAGACGCACGGCACACCCGTCGTGCTGCCGGTCACGCCGACCACCTTCGCCGACTGCAACGCCGTCGTCGCCTGGTCGGCCGCCTCCCAGGTGATCGTGTCCAGCCAGGTCCGCATGCGCCGCAACGCCTACCCGGGCGACACCGGCGAGAGCGTCAACCTCCAGTTCCGGGGCGCGCCCGGGAACTTCATCGTCGTCCAGCCGTACGAGGTCTAGAGGGAGCCCGTCATGAACCAGCCGCTCGCGGGCTACGCCCCCGCACCCGTCACCGCCCGCATGGAGAACCACGGCAGCCACATGCTGAAGGTCGCCATGCAGACCGGAAACGACCTCCTCGCGCGCGTGGGCTCGATGGTCGCCTACGAAGGCTTCATCCAGTACGAGCCCAACCCGCCGGCCGTCCGCCAGATCGCCCGCGACTGGATGACCGGCGAGGGCGCGCCGCTGATGAAGTGCACCGGCGACGGCCTGCTCTACCTCGCCGACTACGGCGCCGACGTCGTCGTGATCAACCTCAACGGCGACGGCATCTCCGTCAACGCCACCAACCTGCTCGCCTTCGACGCCCACCTCACCTGGGGGGTGGAGCGCGTCAAGGGACTCGCCAAGTTCGCCGGGCAGGGCCTGTGGAACACGAAGATCTCCGGGCAGGGCTGGGTCGCGCTGACCTCCCGGGGCAAGCCGATCGTCGTCGACTGCGGCGGCGGTGAGGACGAGACGTACGTCGACCCGGACGCGCTCGTCGCCTGGTCGCCGAACCTGAAGGTGAAGGGCAAGCGCAGCTTCAAGGCGCAGTCCCTGATCGGCCGGGGCAGCGGCGAGGCCTACCAGATGGCCTTCTCCGGACAGGGCATCGTCGTCGTCCAGCCCAGCGAGGACAGCACCGACCGCCTCCGGATCCGGGGCTGAGGGGGAGCCAGAACACCATGCAGAGCCCGCTTTTCGCGCACAACGACCTCCAGACCCAGGAGCGCTGGAGCCTGCAGAACAAGCAGATGCTCCGCGTCACCCTGGAGGGCCACGACGACATCCTCGCCCGCAAGGGCACCATGGTCGCCTACCAGGGCCTGGTCGAGTTCGACGCCGAGTACCGCAGCAACAACCAGGCACGCGCGCGTGCGCGCACCGGCGAGGGCCTGGACCTGATGCGCTGCCACGGCCAGGGCACCGTCTACCTCGCCAACCTCGGCCAGCACGTCCACGTCATGGACGTCGAGCAAGACGGGCTGACCGTCGACAGCTCCTACGTCCTCGCCATGGACTCCTCGCTGCACCACGAGGTCATCGCCGTCGACAGCCTCTACGGCATCTCCGGCTCCGGGAAGTACCAGCTCAACATCACCGGGCGCGGCAAGGTCGCCCTGATGACCTCGGGCGCGCCCCTGCTGATGCAGGTCACGCCCGACAAGTACGTCAACTGCGACGCCGACGCGATCGTCGCCTGGTCCACCGGGCTGCGCGTGCAGATGCAGGCCCAGACGCACTCCTCCGGCGTGTGGCGCCGGCGCGGCAACACCGGGGAGGGCTGGGAGCTGAGCTTCATGGGCTCCGGGTTCGCCCTCGTGCAGCCCAGCGAGCTGCTGCCGCCGCAGAACGCGGCGATCGGCCAGGGCATCGCCGCCCAGTTCGGCATGGGCCAGCAGGGCGCGCGCGGCCAGAACCAGGGCAACGTCTGGAGCTGAGCCACAAGAAGCACCACAAGAGGTAAGGGGTGACCGCCTGTGCGGTCACCCCTTACCCGGTCAGAGCCTGGCGCGGGTCGCGTCCAGCAGGCGAACGACCGACTCGTCGGCCACGCCCGCCACCTCGTCGTACGCGTACCAGCGCAGGTCGAGCGACTCGTCGCTGATCTCCTGCACCGCCCCGGGCGGGGCCAGGACCGCGTACTGGACGTCGAGGTGCCAGTGGCACGGCGCCGGGAGCGGATGCCGGTCCAGCCGCACCGGGCCGCCGGGCAGCAGCGTCAGCCCGGAGATCCCGGACTCCTCGGTCGCCTCGCGCAGGGCCGCCGCCTGAAGCGTGGGGTCGCCCGGCTCGCAGTGGCCGCCCATCTGGAGCCACATCCGCAGCTTCCGGTGCAGCGTGAGCAGGACCCGGCCGTGCTCCGGGTCGATCACCAGGGCACTGGCCGTGAGATGGCCCGCGGGGCAGGCCTTCCACATGCCGTCCGGGTGGGCCGCCAGATGGTCCAGGTAGGCCTGGCGCAGTTCCGCCTGGCCCTCGTACCCCTTCAGGACGAGGACCGCGTCGTCGTACAGGCTCACTCGGTGCCGTCGCCCTCGGCCTCGTCGTCCTTCTTGCGCAGATCCGGCTTGCCGTCCGCCGCCTCGCCGAGCATCTTGTCCAGCTCGGAGAAGTCCATGTGCTCGCGGTGGACGAAACCGTCCGGATCGTCCAGGTCGGTCGCGGTCGGCAGCATGTCCGGGTGGGCCCACAGGCCGTCCCGGCCGTCGACCCCGCGCGCGTCCGTGAGCGAGGCCCACAGACGGGAGGCGTCGCGCAGCCGGCGCGGGCGCAGCTCCAGGCCGATCAGCGTGGCGAACGTCTGCTCCGCCGGGCCACCGGTCGCACGCCGGCGGCGCAGCGTCTCGCGCAGCGCGTCCGCGGACGCCAGGCGCGGCTTCGCGGCGGCGTGGACCACCGCGTCCACCCAGCCCTCCACGAGCGCCAGAGCGGTCTCCAGACGGGCCAGCGCGGCCTTCTGCTCGGGCGTGTCCTCCGGCTGGAACATGCCCTGCTGGAGCGCGTCCTGCAGCTGCTCCGGGTTCTGCGGGTCGAACTGGCCGACCACGTCCTCCAGCTTGGCCGTGTCGACCTTGATCCCGCGCGCGTAGCCGTCGACCGCGCCGAACAGGTGCGAGCGCAGCCACGGCACGTGCGCGAACAGGCGCTGGTGGGCGGCCTCGCGCAGCGCCAGGTAGAGCCGCACCTCGTCCTGGGGCACGCTCAGGTCCTTGCCGAACGCCTCCACGTTGGCCGGGAGCAGCGCGGCCCTGCCGGCCGGGCCCAGCGGCAGGCCGATGTCGGTGGAGCCGACGACCTCGCCCGCGAGCACGCCCACGGCCTGCCCGATCTGCGTGCCGAACATGGCGCCGCCCATCGAACGCATCATGCCGATCAGCGGGCCCGCCATGGCCTGCATCTCCTCCGGCAGCACGTCGCCCATGGCCGCGCCGACCCGCTCGGCGACCGGGTCGACCAGCTCCTGCCAGGCGGGCAGGGTCGCCTCGACCCACTCCGCGCGCGACCAGGCCACCGCCGTACCGGAGCCCGACGGCAGGGACGTCACGTCGTCCAGCCACAGGTCGGCCAGGCGGACGGCGTCCTCCACCGCCTTGCGCTCGGCCGGGCCGACGCTGGCGTCCTTGGTGCCGTCCGGGGTGCCCTGGGCGACCGTCTGGCGGGCGATCTGCTTGGCCATGTCCCAGTTCACCGGACCGCCCTCGTACGAGAGCATCTGGCCCAGCTGCTGGAACGCCGCGCCCAGGTCGGTGGGGTTCAGGGAACCGAACATGGCCGCGAGCGGGTTGTCGGCGCCGGGGCCGCCAAAGCCGCCGGCTCCGGGCAGGCCGCCGAAACCGAACGGATTGGCCGGTCCCTGCCCACCACCGCTCTGCTGGTCCTTCTTCTTGCCCTCGTCGCCGTCCTCCGGCTCCTCCGGCGGAAGGCCGAAACCGAATGGGGTGTTACTCACAGGATTCCTCGGCTGGTAAGGCCACCGGTTTCGCTCCGGCGGCGCGGCTGCCCGACAACACCACCCAGCGTAGACACCCCGACCCGATCGGGCCTCGGTGCTTCGCCCGCGGAGGGCCTGCGGCAGGATGGATGCACCTGGTACGTACGCGTCACTCGCGCCCGTACTGAAGACAACCGCTGGAGACGCCCGGTGAGTTCCCCAGATCCGCAGGTTCGCGCAGCGCGAAACCCCTCAACCTCTCCCGCCGCGCGCGGGCCCGTCGTCGCGGTGACCGGCGCCGCCACCGGGGTCGGTGCCCTGCTCACCGAGCGGCTGGCCGCGTCCGAGGAGATCAAACAGGTCGTCGCCCTCGACGAGCGGCGCGGCGAGTGCGCCGACGCGCAGTGGCACATCCTCGACGTCCGCGACCCCGCGATCGCGGACAAGCTGCGGGGCGTCGACGTGGTCGTCCACCTCGCGCTCGACCTTGATCTGGAGACCGACCCCGCGGCGCGCACCGCTTACAACGTCCGGGGGACCCAGACCGTCCTGACCGCCGCCGCGGCGGCCGGGGTGCACCGGGTGGTGCTGTGCACCTCCGCGATGGTCTACGGCGCCCTGCCGGACAACGAGCTGCCCCTCTCGGAGGACGCCGAGCTGCGCGCCACCGCCGAGGCCACCGGGGTCGGGGACCTGCTGGAGATCGAGAGGCTGGCGCGGCGCGCGCCCCGGGCGCATCCCGGGCTGAACGTCACCGTGGTGCGGCCCGCCGTACTCGTGGGCGGCACGGACACCGCGCTGACCAGGTACTTCGAGTCGCCACGGCTGCTTGTCGTGGCCGGGTCGAGGCCCGCGTGGCAGTTCTGCCACGTCGAGGACCTGTGCAGCGCCCTGGAGTACGCCGTGCTGGAGAAGGTCGACGGGGAGCTGGCCGTCGGCTGCGACGGGTGGCTGGAGCAGGAGGAGGTCGAGGAGCTGAGCGGGATCCGGCGGATGGAGCTGCCGTCGGCGGTCGCGCTCGGCGCGGCGGCCCGGCTGCACCGGATCGGGCTCACTCCGTCCCCGGCCGGGGACCTGGCGTACACGATGTACCCCTGGGTGGTCAGCGGGAGCCGGCTACACGATGCCGGGTGGCGGGCGAAGTGGACCAACGAGGACGTGCTGGCCGAGCTGCTGGAGGAGGTCTCCGGCAGGCACACGGTGGCCGGGCGGCGGCTGGGGCGGAAGGACGCGACGGCGGCCGGTGCGGCGGGCGCGACCGTGGCTCTGCTGGGCGCGGCGGCCGTCGTACGGCGGGCCCGGAAGGCCAGGCGGCGCGTCTGAGGCGCCCTGCGCGCCCGCCCGCGCCGGCGAGGTGTCTCTGTAGAAGACTCCAAAACGCCCCGCGCGCGTGACGGGTGAAACTCGTATTCCGCGTTGTCCGGGGCGTGCGGCACGATGGGGGTATGGCTGACACGAACGAGCACCCCGGTGAGCAGGCGGCTCAGGATCCCATCAAGCTGATCGGCATCCGGGAGACCGCGCTCTCCGTGGACGAGGTGTTCCGGGCCGTCGGGGACGACGCGGCCGGGGGCATCGCGCTGTTCGTGGGGACCGTGCGGAACCACGACGAGGGCGCCGACGTGGACGCGCTCGGGTATTCCTGCCACCCCAGTGCCGAGGCCGAGATGCGGCGCATCGCCGAGAAGGTCGTCGCCGACTTCCCCGTGCGGGCGCTGGCCGCCGTGCACCGGGTGGGGGACCTCCGGGTCGGTGATCTCGCGGTCGTCGTCGCCGTGGCCTGCCCGCACCGCGCGGAGGCCTTCGACGCCTGCCGCAAGCTGATCGACGACCTCAAGCACGAGGTGCCGATCTGGAAGCACCAGAAGTTCTCCGACGGCACCGACGAATGGGTCGGCGCCTGCTGATCCCGGCCGGCCGCACCGCACCATGGGGCGCGTTCGGCCAACCGTGTCCCTCCGGTTGCGTAACCGGCACCCTCGCGTGAGCGTTGTCCGTGCGGATGGTTAATCTGCTGATCAGTCAATGGCGCGCGGGAGGTCGGCATGGGGGTGCTTGTCTGGCTGCTGATCCCGCTGGTGGCCGCGATCGGCGGCGGACTGTGGGGCAGTTGGGCCAACCGGACCCGGAAGGCCCGCGGTGACGGGCCCGAGCTGGACGGATACGCCCGTTTCCGGGAGGCCATGGAGAAGTCCCGCTCGGGTGCGCGCGGCGCGTGACGGGGGTGCCCTGACGGTGCGCTGACAGTGGCGTCCCGTACTGTCGAGACATGCCACGCCGCACCGCGACGATGCTCGCCTCGACCCTGATGCTGATCGCGCTCCTGTGCGCGGGAGTGCTCATCCCCGTGCCGTACTCGGAGATGTCCCCCGGCCCGACCGTGAACACGCTCGGGGAGCACGACGGCGAACCGGTGCTGCAGATCTCCGGGCGCAAGACATACCCGGCGGACGGCCATCTGAACATGACCACGGTCCGGGTCACCAGCGCCGACTACCGGATGAACATCGTCGAGGCCGTCTACGGCTGGCTGGCGCACGACAGCAAGATCGTCCCGCACGACACGCTCTACCCGGACGGCAAGACGGAGGAGCAGTCCACCCAGGAGAACGCCGAGGAGTTCAGCCAGTCCCAGGAGAGCGCCAAGGTCGCCGCCCTGAAGGAGCTGGGCATCCCGGTGCGGTCCTGGGTGATCGTCTCCACGGTCGTGAAGGGCTCCCCGGCCGAGGGCCGGCTGCACGCCGGTGACGTGATCAAGGCCGTCGACGGCACGGCGGTCAAGCAGCCCGCCGACGTCTCCAAGCTGGTGACCGAGCACAAGCCCGGCCAGGACGTCGTCTTCACGGTAATCCCCGCCAAGGACCAGGCCGCCGCCGAGAAGGCCCACAAGACGGCGACCAGGACGCAGGACATCACGATCAGGACCACGACCTCCGACGACAGCGGAGCCAAGCGGGCCATCGTCGGCATCTCCGCCGGGACCGACCACACGTTCCCGTTCACCATCGACATCAAGCTCGCCGACGTCGGCGGGCCCAGCGCCGGCCTGATGTTCGCGCTCGGCATCTACGACAAGCTCACCCCGGGCGACCTCACCGGCGGCACGTTCGTCGCGGGCACCGGCACCATCGACGACAAGGGCACGGTCGGCCCGATCGGCGGCATCGAGATGAAGACCGTCGGCGCGCGCAACAAGGGCGCCCGGTACTTCCTGACACCCGCCGACAACTGCGCGGCAGCCGCCAAGGACACCCCGGACGGGCTCACCCTGGTCAAGGTCGGGACCATCGGCGACGCACTCGGCGCGCTGAAGGACATCCGCAGCGGGGACACCGCCGCCCTGCCGAAGTGCACCACCAAGGGCTGAGCGGGCCGTGACACGGCTGGGGGCGCTCCCTGACGAGCAGAGGCGCCCCCATCGCCGTACCGCGGCGGACGGGATCAGTCCGCGAACGTCGCCGCCAGCGCCTCCGCCAGGCCCGGCACCAGGTCGGGGCCGGTCAGGACCTCCGTCGGGGAGTCCTTCTCGCGCAGCCGCACCGCCGACTCGCGACTGCCGTCACGCAGCACGGCCACCGTCATACGGACCTCCTGGCGCTCGGGATGCTGCGCCACCCACTTCGCCAGCCTGGCCCCGTCCAGGCCGGAGGGGACCTGGGCCTCGGCGGACGGCGGCAGCATCAGGCGCTCCACCGTGAGCGCGCAGCCGACGACCGCGCCGGGCCATGCGATGGTGCCGAGGAACTCGTCCAGCGGCTTGCCGGACGGGACCTCGTCCTGCTCGATCGGGGTGAGGCCGACGGTCTCGGACTCGTCCTCAAGGCCCAGCTGAGCCGCGAGCGAAGGTTCCTGAGCCCGCAACTGTGCGGTGTCTACGAGGGCGAAGAGGCGAGCGGGCTGGTCCCAGCCGAGGCCGGAGACGTACTCGTCGATCTCGAGTACGGCCCGGGTGAGCGGGCTCGCTGCCATGGGAGTGTTGGACATGGTCACAATCCTGCCTCGTTCCCGGCCGGAATCGGGAACCGAGTAAACCGTGAGTAAGTTGCATAAGTGTGGGCCCGCGATCACGGGGGGCCACGGCGGGCCCGCGAACCCGAGGGTCTGACGGATCGACAGCGAACTTCGAGGTGCGCACCTTGGCTTTCCAGATGCCGGACCGCGGCGGAGGCCCGACGGGGCCACGGATCAGAGCGGGCCGCCCGTCCCGGAGGGTCCGGGCCCTGCTCGTGACCCTGGGCGTCCTTGCCGTTCTCGGCATGGCGTTCACCATGTTCGCCGGCTTCTGGACGGACTGGCTGTGGTACCGGTCGGTGCACTACTCGTCCGTGTTCACCACCACCCTGTCGACCAAGATCGGGCTGTTCTTCGTCTTCGGCCTGCTGATGGCGCTCGCGGTGGGGTTCAACATCTGGCTCGCGCACCGGCTGCGGCCCCCGCTCAGCGCCATGTCCATGGAGCAGCAGAGCCTCGACCGCTACCGCATGGGCATCGCGCCGTACAAGAAGTGGCTGCTGCTCGCGGTCACCTCGCTGGTCGGGCTGATCGCGGGCGCCTCGGCGTCGAGCCAGTGGCGGACCTGGCTGATGTGGGTGAACGGCGTGCCCTTCCACCAGAAGGACCCGCAGTTCCATCTGGACGTCTCCTTCTACGCCTTCGACCTGCCCTGGTACCGGTTCCTGCTGGGCTTCGGCTTCGCCGCCGCCATCCTGTGCCTGATCGCCGCCGCGCTCACCCACTACCTGTACGGCGGGCTGCGCGTCACCAGCCCCGGTGCGCGGGCGACGGCCGCCGCGACCGGACACCTTTCGGTGCTGCTCGGCATCTTCGTCGCGCTGAAGGCGGTCGCCTACTGGCTCGACCGGTACGGCCTCGCCGTCAAGTCCAGCGACTTCAAGGCGACCGGCAACTGGACGGGCCTGCGCTACGTCGACGCCAACGCCTACCTGCCGGCCAAGACGATCCTGTTCTGCATCGCCGTCATCTGCGCGCTGCTGTTCTTCGCCACCCTGTGGCGGCGCACCTGGCAGCTTCCGGTCATCGGCTTCGGCCTGATGGTCCTGTCGGCGATCCTGATCGGCGGCCTGTACCCGGCCATCGTGCAGAAGTTCCAGGTCCAGCCGAACGAGCAGGCCAAGGAAGCGCCGTACGTCCAGAAGAACCTGAAGGCGACCCGCGAGGCGTACGGCATCGACGACGCCAAGGTCACCGAGTACGCGGGCAAGTCGACGACCTCGGACAAGACCGAGCTGCGCAGCGACGCGAACGACGCGGCGAGCATCCGGATCATGGACCCGAACATCGTCTCGCCGACGTTCCAGCAGCTCCAGCAGATGAAGAACTACTACGGCTTCCCGACCAACCTGGACGTCGACCGGTACCCCACCAAGGACGCCAAGGACCAGGACACGGTCATCGGGCTGCGCGAGCTGAACCTGGACGGCGTCCCGAAGAACAACTGGATCAACGACCACTTCCGCTACACGCACGGCTACGGCGTGGTCGCCGCCAAGGGCACCGAGGCGAACGACGGCGAGCCCGTCTTCACCGAGTACGACCTGCCGTCCCGGGGTGACCTCGGCACGTACCAGCAGCGGATCTACTACGGCGAGAAGACCGACACCTACTCGATCGTCGGCGGTCCCCAGAAGGAGATCGACTACTCCGACAACGACGGTGAGAAGACCACCAGCTACCGGGGCAAGAGCGGGGTCAACCTCGACAACCCCGTCAACCGGGCCGCGTACGCGGTGGCGTTCAACGAGCCGCAGATCCTCTACTCCGGCGCGATCGGCAAGGGTTCGCGGATCCTGTACAACCGCACGCCCAAGGAGCGCGTGGAGGCGGTCGCCCCCTGGCTGACCATCGACGGCGACGCCTACCCGGCGGTCGTGGGCCACCGCATCCAGTGGATCGTCGACGCGTACACGACCACCAACGGCTATCCGTACTCGTCCCGTACGACCCTCGGTGACACCACGGCCGACTCGCTGACCGCGACGAACAACTCGCGCGCGGTGGTGGCCCAGCAGAACCAGGTCAACTACATCCGCAACTCGGTGAAGGCGACCGTCGACGCGTACACCGGCGAGGTCAAGCTCTACGAGTGGGACACCAAGGACCCGGTGCTGAAGACCTGGATGAAGGCGTTCCCCGGCACGGTGGAGCCGAGGAGCGCGATCTCCGACGACCTGATGGCCCATCTGCGCTATCCGCAGGACCTGTTCAAGGTGCAGCGCGAGCTGCTCACCCGCTACCACGTGACGGACGCCGAGACCTTCCTCACGGGCAGCGAGGTGTGGCAGGTGCCGGACGACCCGACCAACAAGTCGGGCAACGCGGTGCCGCCGTACTACCTGAGCATGAAGATGCCGGACCAGACGCAGCAGGCGTTCTCGCTGTCGACGACGTTCACGCCCAACGGGCGGGACAACCTCAGCGCCTACATGACCGTCGACGCCGAGGCCGGCACCGGCGACTACGGCAAGATCAGAATCCTGAAACTGCCGACCAGCACGACGGTCGACGGACCCAAACAGGTACAGAGCAAGTTCAACTCCGAACAGGACATCGCCGCCGCGATCAAACTCCTCAAGGGCGGCGACTCCGACATCGAGTACGGCAATCTGCTGACCGTGCCACTGGACGGCGGACTGCTGTACGTGGAGCCCGTCTACGTACGCGGCGGTGGACTGAAGTACCCCCTGCTGCGCAAGGTGTTGGTCACCTACGAGGGCAGGACGGCGTTCGAGAACACGCTCGGCGAGGCGCTCGACAAGGTCTTCGGCACGAAGAGTCCGACGACCACCACGCCACCGGACACCGGCACCACCAAACCGCCCAGCACCAGCAGTCCGACGGTCAAGCAGGCGCTGCAGGACGCCCAGAAGGCCTTCGAGGCCGGGCAGCAGGCGCTGAAGGACGGGCCCGACTGGGACGCGTACGCCAAGGCGCAGAAGGACCTGCGGGACGCGCTGAAGCGGGCCGAGGAGGCACAGTCCAAGGCCGACAGGACGAGCGGGAAGAACAAGAGTTGATCAAGGCCCCCGCCGCGCCGTGGTACGGTTGACGTGCAACGGCGCGGGGTGGAGCAGCTCGGTAGCTCGCTGGGCTCATAACCCAGAGGTCGCAGGTTCAAATCCTGTCCCCGCTACTGAAGTCGAAGGCCCGGATCCAACAGGGATCCGGGCCTTCGTGGTGTGCGAACTCATGTGCTGGAAGGGGGGATGGCCGCGCCGCCGTGGGGAGTTGGGCGCTGTGTGTTTGACTTGTCTCCCTGTGGGCATGTCGACAAAACGCTGAAGTGACCTCACGGGCTGCGGTATACCGGGTGTACCCAGGTTGCAGGTGGTGCGACGATGGACGTTATGGGGGACAAGGCAACTCTGTTCGAGTCAGGGCGATTTGTGCAGCCTTTCGGTACGGAGCCGGCCCGCGACGACATGGTGGAGATGGGGGACGCCGACGAGGAGACACGCCTCGCGCTGGCCGCGCAGAGCGGCGACGCGGAGGCGGCGAGCGTCCTCGGAGCCATGCGGCTGCGCCGCGGCGACCTCGACGGAGCCGAAGCCCATCTGCGGGCCGCCACCGCGGCCGGTGACCGGGCCGCCGCCAACAACCTGGGCGTCCTGCTGCACCAGCGCGGCTACCCCGAGGAGGCGGCCGGCTGGTGGCGGATCGCCGCCGTGGCCGGTTCCGCCGCCGCCGCGCACGCCCTCGGCCGCTACCACCGCGAGCGCGGGGACGAGCCCGCCGCCGAGTACTGGCTGCGCCAGTCCGCCGAGCAGGGCCATGCCCTCGGCGCCTACGCGCTCGCCGACCTGCTGGAGCACCGCGGGGACGTCGGCGCCGAGCACTGGATGCGGGCCGCCGCCGAGCGCGGCCACCGCGAGGCCGCCTACCGGCTGGCCCGCGCGCTCGACCGTACGGCGGGACCCGCGGACGAGACCGGCGCTGACAACGCTGTCCCCGAGGCCGAGCAGTGGTACCGGCAGGCCGCCGCGCGCGGTCACCGGCGGGCCGCGCTGCACCTCGGGGCGATCCTGGAGAGGCGCGGGGAGCTGAAGGAGGCCGGGCGCTGGTACCTGACCTCCGCCAAGGACGGCGAGCCGCGGGCCGCCTGCGCGCTCGGCTTCCTGCTGCGCGACGCCGGCGACACCGAGAGTGCGGCCGTGTGGTGGCTGCGCGCCGCCCAGGACGGCGACGGCAACGCGGCCAACGCGCTGGGCGCGCTGCACGCCGAGCGCGGCGAGACCCAGACCGCCGAGCGCTGGTACCGGGCCGCGCTGGACGCCGGCGACGACAACGGCGCCTACAACCTCGGGCTGCTCTGCGCCGAGCAGGGCCGGACCGCGCAGGCCGAGCAGTGGTACCGGCGGGCCGCCTACGCCGGGCACCGGGAGGCCGCGAACGCGCTGGCCATCCTGCTGCTCCAGGGCGGCGACACGACCGGGGCCGAGCCGTGGTTCTCCAAGGCCGCCGAGGCCGGCAGCGTGGACGCCGCGTTCAACCTCGGCATCCTGTACGCCGGACGCGGCGCGGAGGAGATGGCGCTGCGCTGGTACGAGCGGGCGGCTGCCGCCGGGCACGCCGAGGCCGCGCTGCAGGTCGGGATCGCCCGGCTGCGCGACGGCGACGAGTCGCAGGCCGAACGGCATCTGCGCTGCGCGGCGGGCGCCGGCAGCGCGGAGGGCGCGTACCGGCTGGCCGCCCTGCTCGACGCACGCCGGCCGCCGGAGCCCGCGCACGAGCTGGGGGAGATCGTGCAGGAGAAGACCGAGTGCGAGGAGTGGTACGAGCGTGCCGCCACCCAGGGGCACCGGCGGGCGCAGGTGCGGGTCGGGATGCTCGCGGCGGCCCGGGGTGACGTGCTGGAGGCGGCCCGGTGGTACCGGGCGGCGGCCGAGGCCGGGTCACGCAACGGCGCGTTCAATCTGGGGCTGCTGCTCGCCCGCGAGGGGAGCGAGCCGGAGGCCGCGGTGTGGTGGGCCCGGGCAGCGGATGCCGGGCACGGACGGGCGGCGCTCCGGCTGGCCCTCGTCTACGCGCGTCGCGGCGAGCTGGCGGAGGGGCAGCGCTGGGCCGACAGGGCGGTGGCGCTGGGGCCGGCGGCGGTGTCCGAGCGGGCGGGGCGGTTGCGGGACGCCTTGCGGGAGGAACTGTCGGCGTGACCCTCGCCACCTCGCCCCCAACTGATTTGCATCCCGACACCGGGCTCGCGTAATGTCGTGTTCACCGACGCGGGGTGGAGCAGCTCGGTAGCTCGCTGGGCTCATAACCCAGAGGTCGCAGGTTCAAATCCTGTCCCCGCTACTGAAGGCCGAGGGCCGGAATCCAGAGATGGATTCCGGCCCTCGGTGTTTGTGTGCACCTGTGCGAAGAGCCCCGGCGGATGCCGGGGCTCTTCGGAAGCGTGAGGAGCTACGCGCTCGCGCAGTTCGGGCACAACCCCCGGTACGTCACCTCGACGTCCGACACCGTGAAGCCGAAGCGCTCGGAGTCGGGGAGGTCGGCGAGGGGGTTGCCGGTCGGGTGGACGTCACGGATCGCGCCGCAGCGGGCGCAGACCAGGTGATGGTGCGGCCGGTGCGCGTTCGGGTCGTACCGCTTGGCGCGTTTGTCCGTGGAGACTTCCAGCACCTCGCCGAGCGAGACCAGCTCGCCCAGCGTGTTGTAGACGGTCGCCCGGGAGATCTCGGGCAGCTTGGCGACGGCCCGCGCATGGACCTCGTCGGCCGTCAGATGCACGTGCTCGCCGTTCAGGACCTCGGCCACCACGCGTCGCTGCGCGGTCATCCGCCATCCGCGTCCGCGCAGCCGTTCCAGAAGGTCGCTCATGACCACCAGCCTAACAGGAAGAGCTCCCAGGTTGGGAATAGGTGTGACTTTGGATCGGCGTTTGACTTAGACAATGTCCATTGTAGGATCGGGACTGGCTTTGGCCACAGGACAGGACTAGTCAGTGATGACGCAGGAGGCGCACGTGACGCAGGGACCGCTCACCACGGAGGCCGGTGCTCCGGTCGCCGACAACCAGAACAGCGAGACGGCGGGCGTCGGCGGGCCGGTCCTGGTCCAGGACCAGCTGCTGCTGGAGAAGCTCGCCCACTTCAACCGGGAGCGCATCCCGGAGCGGGTGGTGCACGCGCGCGGCGCCGGCGCGTACGGCACCTTCACCGTGACCGCCGATGTCACGCCGTACACGCGTGCCGCGTTCCTCTCCGAGGTCGGCAAGCAGACCGAGGTCTTCCTGCGTTTCTCGACCGTGGCCGGCAACCTCGGCGCGGCCGACGCCGTCCGGGACCCGCGCGGCTTCGCGCTGAAGTTCTACACCGAGGAGGGCAACTACGACCTCGTCGGCAACAACACCCCGGTCTTCTTCATCCGGGACGCGATCAAGTTCCCGGACTTCATCCACACCCAGAAGCGCGACCCGTACACCGGCAGCCAGGAGGCGGACAACGTCTGGGACTTCTGGGGTCTGTCACCGGAGGCCACGCACCAGGTGACCTGGCTGTTCGGTGACCGCGGCATCCCGGCGTCGTACCGGCACATGGACGGCTTCGGCTCGCACACCTTCCAGTGGAACAACGAGGCGGGCGAGGTCTTCTGGGTCAAGTACCACTTCAAGACCGACCAGGGGATCAAGAACCTCACCGCCGAGGAGGCCGGGGTTCTCGCGGGCCAGGACCCCGACTCGCACCAGCGCGACCTGCGCGAGGCGATCGAGCGCGGCGAGTTCCCGAGCTGGACCGTGGGCGTGCAGATCATGCCGGCGGCGGACGCGGCGACGTACCGCTTCAACCCGTTCGACCTGACCAAGGTGTGGCCGCACGCGGACTACCCGGTCATCGAGATCGGCAGGCTGGAGCTGAACCGCAACCCGCGGAACATCTTCGCCGAGGTCGAGCAGTCGATCTTCTCCCCGGCACACTTCGTGCCCGGCATCGGTCCGTCCCCGGACAAGATGCTCCAGGGCCGGCTCTTCGCGTACGGCGACGCGCACCGCTACCGCGTCGGCATCAACGCCGACCACCTGCCGGTGAACCGTCCGCACGCCACCGAGGCGCGCACCCACTCCCGTGACGGCTTCCTCTACGACGGCCGGCACGGCGGCGCGAAGAACTACGAGCCGAACAGCTTCGGCGGGCCCGCCCAGACGGACCGCCCGCTGTGGCGGTCCACCGCCGTCAGCGGGGGTACGGGCAACCACCCGACCCCCGTGCACGCCGAGGACGACGACTTCGTGCAGGCCAGCAACCTCTACCGGCTGATGTCGGAGGAGGAGAAGGAGCGGCTGGTCGCCAACCTGGCCGGCTCCCTCGCCCAGGTCTCCCGCGAGGACATCGCCGAGCGCGCCATCGCCAACTTCCGTAACGCCGACGCCGACTTCGGCAAGCGGCTGGAGGCGGCGGTGCAGGCGCTGCGCGGCTGAGGCCGGCCGCCGTCGCGGCTGGGCGGGCCGGATCCCACGGTGCTCTGGGGTCCGGCCCGCTTCGTGTGCCCGGGGTGCGGGGGGCGTGCGCTCAGGGCACGGGGTCCATGGGCTCAGGGCACGGGTGTGGGTTCGCGGGCCGGGAGCCAGCAGCGGATGATGTCGCGGACCGAGACGATCCCGGCCACCTCGCCGCGGTCGAGCACGACCAGGTGCCGGAAGCCGCCGTGCGTCATGGCGCGGGCCGCCTGGTCCAGGGTCCAGGTCGGGGCGGCGAAGACGACCTCGGTGGTGGTGTGGGCGTGAGTGCGTTCCGTGTCCGGGTTCTGGCCCAGGCCCACGGAGTTGAGGATGTCGCGTTCGGTGAGAATGCCGATGCCGCCGGCGTCCGGGTCCAGGACGACGGCGGCGCCGACGCGGCGGGCGGACATCAGGGTGGCTGCCTGACGGAGGGTGTGGGCGGGGCCGAGGGTGAGGATCACCGTGCTCATGGCGTCACGGACGAGCATGGATGGGCCACCTCCTAGGAATCCCTGGACACTTCAGGGATTCACAAGTGCACAAGTGGGGGTGGGCTCAGAGTGCCAGGTAAAGAGGGAGTCAACAAGGGGGCGCGCGGCGCCAGTTGAGGGCGTACCGGGAGTACTCCCGTGTCTCACCGGCGCGGGTCGAGATACCCCAGCAGCTCGTCGTGGAGCAGACCGTTGGACGCCGCCGCGTTGCCGCTGTGCGGGCCCGGGCGGCCGTCGAGGCCGGTGAACGTGCCGCCCGCCTCGGTGACGATGATCGCGTTGGCGGCCATGTCCCACAGGGACAGCTCCGGCTCGGCGCAGATGTCGACGGACCCCTCCGCGACCATCATGTACGGCCAGAAGTCGCCGTACGCGCGCGTGCGCCACACCTGGCGGGTGAGGTCGAGGAAGCCGTTCAGGCGGCCCTGCTCCTCCCAGCCGGAGAGCGAGGAGTAGGCGAAGGACGCGTCCGCGAGCTCGCCGACACGGGAGACATGGATGCGGGACGCGGAGGTGAGGTTGCGGCCGGTGAAGGCGCCGTGGCCCTTCGCTGCCCACCAACGGCGGCCGAGCGCGGGGGCGGAGACGAGGCCGACGACGGGCTGGTAGCCCCCCTCGGCCGCCTCCGTCAGGGAGATGAGGGTGGCCCACACCGGGACACCGCGGACGTAGTTCTTGGTGCCGTCGATCGGGTCGATCACCCAGCGGCGGGGGCCGCTGCCCTCGATGCCGTACTCCTCGCCGAGGACGGCGTCCCTCGGGCGGGCGCGCTGGAGCTGGCCGCGGATCAGTTCTTCCGCCGCCTTGTCCGCTTCGCTCACCGGGGTCATGTCCGGCTTCGTCTCCACCTTCAGGTCGAGAGCCTTGAAGCGCTCCATGGTCGCGGCATCGGCCGCGTCCGCGAGTACGTGGGCGAGGCGGAGGTCGTCGAGGTAGTCCGGCATGTGAGGAACGGTATCCGGCGTCGTCGGTACGGGGCTACTCGGGGACGGGGGTGTCGGGTGCCGTCCCCTGGCCGGCTGTCCGTGGCCGGGTACGGCCGGCGCGAACCCTTGACAGTGCATACGTGTGCGTCAAACCTGGGCGCAGAGTCGCTGTGGCCCAGGGAGGCGAGGATGCCTGCTGCCCGGGAGTCGTTGTTGGACGCCGCTTATACGGCGCTCGCGCGCCGGCCGTGGTCCGCGGTGCGGATGGTCGACGTCGCCGCGTCGGCCGGGGTGTCCCGGCAGACCCTGTACAACGAGTTCGGCAGCAAGGACGGTCTGGCCCGGGCGCTGGTGCGGCGGGAGGCCGACGGATACCTCGCCGGTGTCGAACGGGCCCTCACCGGCCCGGCCGAGGCGCGGGACCGGCTGACCGCCACCGCCGAGTGGACGGCCGCCCTCGCCCGGGACAACGCGCTGGTCCGGGCCATGCTGACCGGCTGCTGGACCGAGCGGCTGCCGACCCCGCCGCTCACCGCCGTACCCTCCACCTCCACGGTGCCGGCGCAGCGCCGGGCGGACGGGCCGCTGCCGGCGCCCCGCGACTTCGTACGGATCGTCCGGGACCGCGCGGTCACCGTGCTGGCCGGTCCCGGCGCCGCCCCGTCCGACACCGCCGAACTGCTCCGCTCCTGCGAACTGGTCGTCCGCCTCGCCCTGTCCTGCGTGGCGGCGCCGCCGGGGGAGGGCGGGATGGAGGAGCTGGTGCGGGCGGTGCTCCCGAGGCATCTGGTGTGAGAGCCGCCGACGGTCCGGTCGCCGCCTGCCAACTCCCCGAAGCACGGCCGGTCTTGTGACGCGGCCCGGCTCAGTACGGGCTGTCCCGGTAGTACCGGGCCCGGTACGGCCGGGGACGGTCGCCTCGCTCGTGGGCCGCGTCGGACCGGTCGGCGGGAGCGGACCGTGCCGACAGCGCACGCAGCCGTTCCAGTCCGGCCAGCACCTCGGCCCGATGGCCGGACTCCTTCATCCATCGCGGCAGTCGCGGGAACATCGCCCTCGTGCGGCCGGTGCCCCCCTCTCGCAACGTGGCGGCGACATAGGCGGCCAGCGCCTCGACGTGCTCCTCGTTGTACGCCCACAGGACGCGGCTCGCACAGCGCGTCTGCAACCACAGGGGCCGCCGGAAGAACGGGTCCTCGGTTCCGCCGAGCTGTGCCGCGACCAGCCCGCCGCCCCGCCCGTCCGCCTGCCACCCGGCGCTCGCGCCGCACCCTGGGCAGACGAGCCGTCGGGGCCGGACGAGCAGCTCGCTGACGTACGTGAGCGGAGGAAGACCGGGGCGCGGGACCACGTCCGCCCGGCCGCCGCAGCGGGGGCAGACCACCAGGACGCGGCCTGCGAACCGGGGCAGCCACTCGCCACGGTCGAGGTGCCGGGCCGGACCGGTGCTCTCTTCGCGGGCCACGCGGACGCCTAGTGTGCCGATCCCGACAGCTGCAGCCCGATCACGCCGATGATGACCAGGCTGATCGAGACGATCTTCAGGGTGGAGACCAGGTCGCCGAGGAACACCATGCCGTAGATCGCGGTGCCCGCCGCGCCGATCCCGGTCCACACGGCGTAGGCGGGGCCGACGTCCAGCTTCTTCAGGGACAGGGTCAGCAGGCCGAAGCTGCCCAGGGCGAACGTCGCGAAGGCTATCGTCGGCCACAAGCGGGTGAACCCGTGCGAGAGCTTGAGGCACACGGCGAAGCCGGTCTCCAGAATCCCGGCCACTATGACCAGCAGCCACGCCATGTGCGGTCCTCCCGTTGGGTCCGGATCTCCGGCTCGGTGCGATTATGCACTTACCGGACTCACGTACGGGCAAACAACGCCAGGCTCAGTCGCCTTCCTTGCGTTCCCTCGTGGACAGCAGCCGGCGCAGGGAGTAGAGCCGGGCCGGGTCCGCGTGACCTTCCTCCACCCACGCGTCCAGCGCGCAGTCCGGCTCGTCGTGACTGCACGCGCGCGGGCAGCCCTCCGTGCCGGGTTCGAGGTCCGGGAAGGCGTGGATCACCCGGGACGGGTCGATGTGCGCGAGCCCGAAGGAACGGACGCCCGGGGTGTCGACGACCCAGCCCTCCGCACCCGTCAGGGGGAGCGCCAGGGCGGACGTCGTGGTGTGGCGGCCGCGGCCCGTCACCACGTTGACGTGTCCCGTCAAACGGCGCCTGTCCTCCGGCACCAGCGCGTTGACCAGGGTCGTCTTGCCGACGCCCGAGTGGCCCACGAACGCGGTGATCTTGCCGTCCAGGTGCGCGCGCACCCGGTCCGCCGCGTCCCCGTTCTCCAGCTCCTCCCGGCTGGTGACGACGTACGGGATGTCCAGGGCGCCGTACAGCTCCAGCAGCTTGTCCGGCGGGGCCAGGTCCGACTTCGTCATCACCAGCAGCGGCTCCAGACCGCCGTCGTAGGCCGCGACCAGGCAGCGGTCGATGAGGCGGGGGCGGGGCTCCGGGTCGGCGAGGGCCGTGACGATGGCCAGTTGGTCGGCGTTGGCGACGACCACCCGCTCGTAGGGGTCGTCGTCATCGGCGGTACGGCGCAGCAGCGACGACCGCTCCTCGATGCGGACGATCCGCGCGAGGGTGTCCTTCGTGCCGGACAGATCGCCGACCAGGGCCACCCGGTCACCCACCACGGCAGCCTTGCGGCCCAGTTCGCGGGCCTTCATCGCCACCACGGCCCGGTCCTCGACCAGGCAGGTCAGGCGGCCCCGGTCGACGGTGAGGACCATGCCCTCGGCCGCGTCCTCGTGCTTGGGCCGGATGTTCGTCCGCGGCCGGTTGCCCTTGCGGTTGGGACGGCTGCGGATGTCGTCCTCGTCGGTGTGCTTGCCGTAACGGCGCATGACGTACGTCCCTACTGCCCGAGCATCCCGGTCCACAGCTCGGGGAAGTCCGGCAGGGTCTTCGCCGTCGTCGCCACGTTCTCGATCCGCACGCCCGGCACGGCCAGGCCGATGATCGCACCGGCGGTCGCCATGCGGTGGTCCTCATAGGTGTGGAAGGTCCCGCCGTGCAGCGCACGCGGGCGGATGTGCAGGCCGTCGGCCGTCTCCGTGACGTCACCGCCCAGCTCGTTGATCTCCTTGGTGAGCGCGGCCAGCCGGTCCGTCTCGTGCAGCCGCAGATGGGCGACGCCACGGAGGGTCGAGGGGGAGTCCGCGAGGGCGGCGACCGCCGCGATGCCCGGGGTCAGCTCGCCCACGTCGCCCAGGTCCACGTCGATGCCGTGGATCACCCCCGAACCCGTGAACACCAGCCCGTAATCGGTGAGTTCGCAGGTGCCGCCCATCTCGGTGAAGATCTCCCGCAGCCGGTCCCCCGGCTGCGTGGTGCGGGTCGGCCAGTCCGGGATCAGCACCTTGCCGCCGGTCACCAGGGCCGCCGCCAGGAACGGCTGCGCGTTGGACAGGTCCGGCTCGATCGTCAGGTCCCGGCCGAGCAGCGCGCCCGGCGTCACCCGCCACACGTTCGGCTCGCCGCCCGACTCCGGGGTGTCCACCTGGGCGCCGACCGCGCGCAGCATGTCCACCGTCATCCGGATGTGCGGCATCGAGGGCAGCGAGGCGCCGGTGTGCCGGACCTCGACACCCTGGTTGAAGCGCGGGCCGGACAGCAGCAGCGCCGACACGAACTGGGACGACGAGGAGGCGTCGATCGACACCGGGCCGCCGTCCAGCGCCCCGCCGCCGTGCACGGTCAGCGGCAGCGCGCCCCGGCCGTCGTCGTCGATCCGGGCGCCGAGCGCGCGCAGCGCGTCGATCACGCCGTGCAGGGGACGCTCGTACGACCGCGGGTCCCCGTCGAACCGGATCGGACCGTCGGCCAGCGCGGCCACCGGCGGCAGGAACCGCATCACCGTGCCCGCGTTGCCGACGTCGACCGTGGCCGGGCCTCGCAGCCCCGTGGGCAGCACCCGCCAGGCCTCGCCGGTGCCGTCGGGGCCGACGCCTTCCTCGATCTCCACGCCCATGGCCCTGAGGGCCCCCGCCATCAGCAGGGTGTCCCGGGACCGCAGCGGGCGGCGCAGCCAGCCGGGCTCGGAGGCCAGGGCGGCGAGGACCAGGGCACGGTTGGTGACCGACTTGGACCCCGGCACGTGGACCGTCGCGTCGACGGCCCCGCTCGCGTGCGGGGCGGGCCAGAGGGCGGGGGAGGAGCTGTTCGCGGCCATGGGGCCACTTTATAAGGAGGGCCGCGGGGTCGTTTTCCGTCCGCGGCCGAGTGGGGGTCGCTCGCGCCCGCGCGGGGCGCGTCAGCCCTCCAGCAGCCAGCGGCCCCCGCCGATCAGCGAGCACAGCGACACCGCGTGGAACAGGAACAGCCACAGCCCCGCCGGTACGTGCGTCAGCCGCGACAACTGGTCCGCGTCCGAGTCCCCGGCCCCTCCCCGCGACCGCTTGGCCTGCAGCTCGAACGGCGGCCGGACCCCGCCGAACAGCAGGAACCACACCACCGCGTACGCGAACGCCGCCTGCACCTGCGGCCCCGCCAGCCACGACACCAGCAGGAACGCCCCGCCCGCGAGGACCACGGTCAGCACGCCGTACGCGTTGCGGATCATCACCAGCATCGCCAACAGCAGCGCGGTGGCCACCCACAGCAGCAGCGTGATGCGGCCGGCGGCCAGCAGCGCGGCCCCGCCGAGGCCCAGCAGCGAGGGCGCGGTGTAGCCCGCGGCGGCCGTCAGGATCATGCCCACCCCGTACGGCTTGCCCCGGCTCACGGTGAGCCCGCTGGTGTCGGAGTGCAGCCGGATACCGGTGAGCTGCCGGCCGGTGAGCAGGGCGATCAGCCCGTGGCCGCCCTCGTGCGCGATGGTGACCGCGTTGCGGGATATCCGCCACACCGGGTGCGGGACGACCACGGCGAGCGCCGCCCCCAGGGCGGCCAGCACCACCCACAGATCGGGATCGGGCTGGATCCCGGTGAGCCGGTCCCAGAGGTCGGGCAGCGCGAGGGCGGCGAGGCTGTCCATATGGCCGAGTGGCTCCCTGTGGTCGTGATCAATAGGGGTCGGCGCGTAGCGCCGTCGTTGAGGGGTGGTGGCCGGGTGACGGGTGGGCCTGGCAGTGTGGCACGTATGTGCGGACGGTATCTGAGACGCCGACGCGACAGCGATCGTTCCTGGCGGCAAACGTGCAGGTCGGATGCTCGCCGCAGCGTTCCGTGGCAGCGGGACCGCGTGCTCGCGGTGCGCTCGGACGCCCACGGTCCCGCTGCCGGAGGTGCTCGCCGTCGTGCACCGCTCTGGACTCGGGCGCACCGCTCCCCACTCGGCAGGCCTGCGAGGTGCCGGCCGGCCTCACGGGCCTCGGGACGACCCCGCGTCACTCGAGCACCGGAGTGCCGTGGAGCGCTTGCCGCGCGATAATCGGCAGAGGACACTTCCAGGCATCCATTCCCGGAGCCTGGCCCGCCCGGCTGACGGAGATGTCCTCACGGAGGCCGAAGCATGGGGTTGTGGAACCGCTTACGCCGGATGCGCTCCGCAGGAACGGACACGGGGGACGAACCCGATCTCGGCCCGCTGATGGCCCTTCACCGTGATGTCCACAACGGCAGCTTGGATCTGGACGCCGCCAAGCAGCTCGCCGCGGAACACGGCGCGCGCGGGGAAGTCACGGCCCAACTGGCCGTCGCCCTGAGCCAGGCCGCGGTGCGGGCCAGTGACGAGACCTGGCGGGGCGCGCTGCCCGGCGCGGAGCTGGCGTACGAGGCGATGCGTGCGGCGCACCGGGCCCGCCCGGACGACCCCGCCATGGCCGAGGCGTGGGTGGCGACCGGCGCCGATCTGGTGGAGGTCCTGCACCGCGGCCTGATCGAGCACGGTGACCTGCGGCTGTATCTGCGAGCGACCGGCGTCGCGGACGAAACCGTCCGCGACGCAGGGGACCTCGGGCTCCCGCGACTGCAGGGCCTCGTGTCTCTGCGCCTGGGGCTGCTGTTGCTGGACGCCTACACCGCGGGACGTTCGCCGGTCGGGTACGAAAGTCAGTTCGTCGCATGGATGGACAAGGCGCTGCAGGCCAACGACCCGGATCTGCAGTTCCTGGTGTCCCGTCCGATCACTTCGGACGGTGAACCGGACCAGTCTTCCGCCTCAGCGTCCTGGCCGCCACCCCTGGAAGCGCTCGACCGGGCCGAGACGCACTTGCGTGAAGCTCTGCCCCTGATCATTCCGGAGCGACGCGGTCGCGCGCTCAAGGCTCTGGCACAGGCGATCGAGTGGCGGGGCTGGCTCGGCGGGGAGCGGAACGACGACGAGCTCAGGTCGGTCGCCGAGCAGGCGTTGCGGGAGCTGGACCCGGACGACACCCAACCGCGTCTCGCCCTGGCCGCCATGCTGCAACGGCTCGGGGACTTTGGCCATGGCGACGCCCTGGACCGTGACCTGCGGGACGCGGAGCGGGACTGGGCGAGCTTCAGGGCGCGCACCGAACCGGCCACGGCCTGGGACATCCTTGGCCAAGGCGCCTCCTACCTGCAGGAGACCGATCCGGAACGTGCGCTGCGACTGCTCGCCCGGCAGCGCGAACTGCCGGAGCTCTGGGCGGACGACCTGCACCGCAGCCGGCACTTCCACGCCGTGCTCACCCTGTTCGCCGAGGCCTACCGCCCGGACTGGGCTCAGGCCGCGTGGGACGGCGACATCGAGGGCACGGCCGGACGAGCGATCGCGGCGGTCGCCGAGGCCGCTTCACCCGAGGATTCCCGGGAGGCTGCGGCGGCCCTGCTCACCGTGATGCTCGCCACCACCCGCCCGGGTGTCGACCGGGAGGAGGAGGGGCTGGAACTGGTGGACACGCTGTTCGGGCTCGACGCCGCCCTCTGGGCGGAGCACGAGGAGGCGGTCCACTTCCTGGTGGCGGGTCTGCTCCGGGGCGCGGGCGTCAACCGGATGCATGCCGGGGACGTGGACGATGCCGGCCGCTACTACCGTGAGGCGGCCGACGGTTTCCGCGAACTGGCCATGCCGGTGCCGATGGTGCAGTGCCTGGAGTACCTCGACGACGTGGTCAGAGCGGGCACCACCACACTCGACGAACTCACCGCCTGGCTGGCCGCGCACTCTCTCGCCCTCGAGTTGGCGGCCCCCGGATCGGCCCCTGCCGCGGTGCACAGGCTGGCCACCCATCTGCTGGCCGGCCAGGTGTCCGCGGGGACCTCGGCCGAGGTCGTTCAGCTGCTGCTCCAGGTCATCAAGGGGCGCCGGTTCGCTGCGATGCTGGCGGAGGGAACCCGCGACTTCCGCCTGGACGAGCCCACCCGCTCGCTGCTCGGCCTGGCGGCCGAGGCCGAGGCGGCGCTGCCCGAGGACTCGGACATCCTGCGGCCGGAGCCGTTCGACGCGGGATTGGGGGACGACGACCTGCTGACGGCCTGGGTGGACGAGTACGAGAAGGGACCTTCACAGACCTCCGAGGACCGGCTGGCCGGACTGCAGCGCGCGGTCGAACGGCGGCTGTCGGCCGCTCTGCTGCCGACATCGGCGCCGCACCTGGTGCCGCTGGCGGAGATCCAGCGGCGCCTCGACTCCCGGACAGCCCTCCTGCTGCTGTTCGAGGGAGCCGGGGTCGACGGCAACGTCACCATGGGCCAGTTGTTGCTCACCAGGGATTTCGAGTACGCCGCCATCGGCACGGAGCAGATGCCCGCGGGCACCCTCCGCATGTCCGACCGGGGCCGGACCGTGACGGTGCCCGCGAGCGGGGTCTACGTGGGCGCGCTGCGCCGGGCCATCCACATGTCCGATCCGGGTCCCTTCGATGTGACACCGCAGGCCGCACAGGATCTCGCGGGCGCGGCCGACCGCTACGCCCGCGCGGTGAACAACTGCCGGGACCGTCTGACGGCCGCCGGCGTGGACCACCTGGTCGTCGTCCCGCACGGCGCCGGCCGCTATGTCCCCGTCCACCTCGTCGGCCCTCCGGGGCATCCGCTCGCCGACGACTGGAACGTCACCTATCTGTCCAACCTCGCCCAACTCTTCGTCGATCCCCGGCCCGCACCGCCACGGGACGGCGTCGGCGTGTTCGCGCTGTCCTACACCGACCAGCCCGAACTGCCCCCGCTCGACGACTCCCTGGACGAGGCCCGCACCATCGCTGACGTCTGCGGTACGACGGCCCTGGTGGACGCGGCGGCCACCGAGGCCGCCTTCACCCGTGCGCTGGAGACACGCAGGTACGTCCACCTGCGGGCACACGGCCGGCTGTACGTCGACGCGCCGAGCTTCCACACCGTGTTCCTGCATCCGGCGCGAGGGCCCGAGGGGCACGACGGACGGTTGCGGGCCTACGAGATCCTTCCCCTCGACGTGACCGGCCTGGAGCTGGTCACGCTGGGAGCATGCGAGACGGCGCTGGGCCGGGTGGACCAGTACGACAACCCGCGAGGCCTGCCCGCGGCCCTGCTGCTGGCCGGCGCGCGAGCAGTCGTCGGGACGCTGTGGCCCGTCCTCGCTTCGGCGAGCACCTACTTCTTCGCCGAGCTGTACCGGGGTCTCCTGCACGACGACCTCGATGTGCCGACGGCGTTCAGGGTGGCGCAGCGCGCGACGCGCACCCGGTTCTCCGCATACCGGGACTGGGGAGCCTTCTATCTGGTCGGCGGACTGACGAGGGAGTCAACGGCATGACGAGCCTGGACATCACCGATCCCGTGCTGGAGCCGGTCACCCTCGACCTCGCGCAGCGGGTGACGCTCGGATCGCGGCGGCAGCCGCCCGACCAGCAGCCCGGACGCATCGCACTGGGCAGGCCCGTCTGCCTGCCCCTCGACCTGGCCACGGTGGACGAAGAGGCCCGGATCTTCCTCTCGGGCAGACCGGACTCCGCGTTCTGGCTGCTGGCCCTCGTCTGCAGCTTCCGGGCCGTCGAGGACGAGCCGATGGAGTCGGCCTGGCTGAACGTCCGGCTCCGCACCGTGCGGCCCGCCGGAGCGGAACCACCGACGGCGTGGTCGATGGAACCGCTGGCTCTGGCCGATGCGGTGGAGGTGAGCAAGACCGTCAGCCTGGACGCCGAACTGAAATTGACCTCCGTGCTGGTCCCGATCGAGGTCGGTCCCTCGGCGGGCCGCGAGTGGACGAGCAGCTACAAGCGGTCGGAGACCTATGTCCAGGCCCATGCCGAGGGCAGCGCCCAGCCCTCCTGGTTCTTCACCCGGACCCCGGTGCGGGAGATCGACGGCGTGCACCGGCTGCGCACGGTCGTCGAACTGCCCGCGACCGCCGTGGGGGAGGCCGAGGTGTCGGTTGGCGCGACACTCAAGCTCAAGCGCTGCGGCCTGATTCCGTACCGCACCCATCCGGACCGCGTGCCGGAGCCCCGGACGGTGCGTCTGGAGCGGCCGTCCGCCCCCACGCAGTGACCCCGCCATCGTGCACGTGATCCGTTACGGCTGGTCGCCTCACGGCCTGTGACACGGGGTCGCTTCGACGGTGCTCGGCACGGTCTGCCACTCTTGGACGCGTCCCGGTGGCTGCGACACAAGAGCATCAAGGAGACGGCGGACACGTACGGGCACTTCGCCCGCTGGCTGGTGCTCCAGCGTTTCCGCAGGTCGGAGGGGTGATCACAGATGTGCGGACGGTATGCATCGAGTCGTAGGCCCGAGGATCTCGCGGGAATCTTCGAGGTCGAGAAGTGGGAGCCCGAGGAGACCCTGGAGCCGGACTACAACGTGGCGCCGACCAAGGAGGTCTACGCCGTCCTCGACCGTCCCCTGAAAGACGCGGACTCCCCGCGTCCGGTTCGCCAGCTGCGCAAGCTGAAGTGGGGACTGGTGCCCTCCTGGGCCAAGACGCCCGAGGGCGGCGCCCGGATGATCAACGCGCGCGCCGAGACCGTGCACGAGAAGCCCTCCTACCGGCGCGCCTTCGCAGCCCGCCGCTGCATCCTGCCGGCCGACGGCTACTACGAGTGGGTCACCGGCAAGGACGAGCGGGAGCTGGAGGTCGAGGGGAAGAAGAAGCGACCGCGCAAGCAGCCGTACTTCGTGCTGCCCGCCGACGGCTCGGTCTTCGCGATGGCCGGCCTGTACGAGTTCTGGCGCGACAGGACCCTGCCCGACGACCACCCCCAGGCCTGGTGGGTCACCTGCTCGGTGATCACCACCGAGGCGGAGAAGACCCCCCTGGCCGTCGCCCCCGCCGACGGCCCGCACACCCTCGCCGACATCCACCCCCGGATGCCGCTGATGCTCACCCCGGACCGCTGGGACTCCTGGCTCGACCCCTCCCGCACCGACCCCGACGACCTGCGCGCCCTGCTCACCCCGCCCCCGGCCGGCCTGATGCGCGCCTACCCGGTCTCCACCGCCGTCAGCAACGTCCGCAACAACGGCGCGGAGCTGCTGAAGGAGCTGGAGGCACCGGAAGAGGGCACACTCTTCTGACGTGATCGAAATTGTCGAGACCGACGCCGGTACCGCCCGCATCACCTGGCACCGGGCGAAGAAGGCACGGCTGGTGCTGGCCGTCAGCCACGGTGCCGGGGGCGGCATCGAGGCGCGGGACCTGCAGGCCCTCGCCCAGGCGCTCCCCGCGGACGGCGTGAGCGTGGCCCTCGTCGAGCAGCCCTGGCGGGTCGCCGGCAAGAAGGTCGCGCCCGCGCCGAAGACCCTGGACACCGGCTGGCGCGGCATCTGGCCCGCGCTGGCCGGGATGGCGCTGCCGGTGATCTCCGGCGGCCGGAGCGCCGGCGCCCGGGTCGCCTGCCGTACGGCGGCAGAGCTGGGCGCCCACGCCGTGCTCGCGCTGAGCTTCCCGCTGCACCCCCCGGGCAGGCCGGAGAAGTCCCGCGCGGACGAGCTGCTCGGCGCCGGCGTGCCCACGCTGGTCGTGCAGGGCGGCAACGACCCCTTCGGGAAGCCGGCGGAATTCCCGGAGGGCGACTTCGCACTGGCCGAGGTGCCCTACGGCGATCACGGCTTCGCCGTGCCCAAGCGCGCGGAGATCACCCAGGAGCGGGCGCTGGAGATCGTCACCGGCGCGGTGCGGGAGTGGGTCGAGTCACTCGGGTGACCCGGGAATGTTGTGCGGCGGCCCGCTGTTGACGGCGACAGAAGTGCTGAGGCCTCGGCACCGACGTCGTAGGAGAGGAAGTCCGCCGCATGGGTTCGACCATCTGCCCGGCCCGCAAGCGCACTGCTGACCTGGACTGGTCGGTGCTGCACGCGGCCAAGACCGCTCCTATTCGAGCGGCGGCAGGCACGGGTCGTGTTCTATCCTCCGAATCGAGTGGGACCGGTTTCGGTCCCGCCCGGGATCTTGAGGAGGTGGGTCCGGTCACTGGGACCGACGCAGGGACCGACAACGGCCAGGCGGAGCTGCCCGAGGGCCAGGGCGTCAGCGCGGACGCGTCCAGTGAGACGACCGCGGAGCGCAGCGCGCGCTTCGAGCGGGACGCGCTCGAATACCTCGACCAGATGTACTCGGCCGCGCTGCGCATGACGCGCAACCCGGCCGACGCCGAGGACCTGGTGCAGGAGACCTACGCCAAGGCGTACGCGTCCTTCCACCAGTTCCGCGAGGGCACCAACCTGAAGGCGTGGCTGTACCGGATCCTCACCAACACGTTCATCAACTCCTACCGCAAGAAGCAGCGCGAGCCCCAGCGCTCGGCCGCGGAGGAGATCGAGGACTGGCAGCTCGCCCGCGCCGAGTCGCACATGTCGACGGGTCTGCGCTCCGCCGAGTCGCAGGCGCTCGACCACCTGCCCGACTCGGACGTGAAGGAAGCGCTGCAGGCGATCCCCGAGGAGTTCCGCATCGCCGTCTATCTCGCGGACGTCGAGGGCTTTGCGTACAAGGAGATCGCGGACATCATGGGGACACCCATCGGTACGGTGATGTCCCGGCTGCACCGGGGCCGCCGTCAACTGCGCGGGATGCTGGAGGACTACGCCCGTGAGCGCGGGCTGGTCCCGGCGGGCGCCGGAGAGTCGAACGAAGCGAAAGGTTCGGGCTCATGAGCTGCGGAGATCCGCACGAGACGGACTGCGGTGAGGTCCTCGACCACCTGTACGAGTTCCTCGACAGCGAGATGCCGGACGTCGATCGCGACAAGTTCCAGCACCACTTCGAGGAATGCTCCCCGTGCCTGGAGAAGTACGGCCTGGAGCAGGCCGTGAAGAAGCTGGTGAAGCGGTGCTGCGGGCATGACGACGTGCCCGCCGACCTGCGGGCCAAGGTCATGGGGCGGATCGACCTGATCCGCTCCGGCCAGACCGTGCCCGAGCACGACGTGACCAAGGCTCCCACGGCACCGCAGGAGTCCTGACCCTCCGGGACACGCCGGGTCATATCACCCGAACGTGCTAATCCTCAGGTCATAAGCCCCGCACCCCCCGATCCCCGCCCTAGGCTCCGAGCCCTGGACAGGCACGGTCGGGGAGGGGCGTGATGGACGCGGTACCGGTGAGGGCACGCGGCTATGTGGCCGGCGTCGCCCTGCTGACCGCGCTCTGCCTTCGGCCCCTGCCGGCCACTCCCACGCCCTGGTGGGCCCTGACCCTGCTCGCCGCGCTCTACGCGGCCTGTGAGCACGTCGTACGGCGCCGCTTCGGCGGCACCTTCTACCCCGTGCTGCTCGCCGGCGCGTTCCTGCTGCCCCCGTCGGCCGCCGCGCTCGTCCCGGTGCCCGCCGCCCTGCTCTCCCCGGTCGAGCACCGGCCCGCCCTGCCGCGGCGCCTGTGGCGGGCCGCGCAGCCCGCGTCGGCCGTGTGGGCCGCCGCCCAGGTGCACGGCGCGCTCGGCGGCGTGGACGCCGTCCGCGGCTCCGACTTCCCGTACGCCCTGCTGCCCGCCGGAGCGGCCGTCCTCGCCTTCTGCCTGGTGCTCACCGCGCTCGACGGCGGCCTGCGCGCCGCGGCCGGACTGGTGCCGCTGCGCAGGGCCTGGCGCGGCCTGCTGGCCCGCTCGCTCGCCCCGGTCGCGGTGCACGGACTCGCCGGCCTGATGATGGCCGTCCTGTGGCGCAGCCCGTACGGCCCCGCCTCCGCGCTGCTCGTGCTGCTGCCGATGTGCGTCTCCGGGTGGGTGTTCGCCCAGTACCACCGCGAACGCGCGGCCCACCAGGCCACCATCCGCGCCCTCGTCCAGGCCGTCGACATCAAGGACGGCTACACCCGCGGCCACAGCGAACGCGTCGGGCAGGCCTCCGTGCTGATCGCCCGCGAACTCGGCATGGACGACGAGCGGGTCGAGGTGCTGCGCTTCGCCGGCATCCTGCACGACGTCGGCAAACTGGGCGTGCCCACCCGGCTGCTGCGCAAGGACGGCCCGCTCACCCCCGAGGAGCGGCGGATCATCGAGCTGCACCCCGAGTACGGCCACGAGATGGTCCGCGGGATCTCCTTCCTCGGCGAGGCCCGCGCCGCCATCCTCCACCACCACGAACGGCTCGACGGCAGCGGCTACCCGTACGGCCTGGCCGGCAGCCAGATCCCCGAGTGCGCCCGGATCGTCGCCGTCGCGGACGCCTTCGACGCCATGACCTCCACCCGTTGCTACAGCAGGGCCCGCCCCGTCGAGGCGGCCGTAGCCGAGCTGGAGCGCTGCGCCGGCGCCCACTTCGACCCCCGCATGGTCACCGCCCTCGTCCGCGCGCTGCACCGCTCCGGCTGGCACCCGGCGGTCACCGCCGACGAACCGGCGTACGACACCGCGCCCGCCGAGCGGGGCCCGCGCACCGGGGCGCCCCGATGACCGTCCTGCGGCTCATCCACGGCACCGCCGCCCTCGTTGCGGCCGGCTCCCTGGCCCTCACCCTGTGGTACGGCCCGGCCGACCGGGGCGTCGCGCTCGCCTTCGGGGTGCTCATAGCCGTCGGCGAACTGACCCGGTGGAGCGACGGCCAGTCCCGCCAGGCCGCACCCCTCGGCGCCGCCGGCTCCCTGTCGTACGCCCTGCTGGGCGCCGACGCCGGGCAGCCCAGCCGGCACGACGCCGCCCAGGTCGTCACCGTCGTCCTCGTCGCCGCCGTGCTCGGCGCCGTCCCGCACATCTGGTCCGGCACCGCCCCCACCGTCGACCACCTGGCTCGCCGCGTCCTCACCGTCGGCTTCGCCGCCGTCTGCTTCCAACCCCTCTACAACAGAGGCGTCTTCAGCTCCTGGGACGGCTCCGCGTACGCCCTGCTGCTGCTCACCCTGCTGGCCCTCACCTCCCTGTGCGGCGCCGTGCTGGCCGCCGCGCTGGCCCACTGCCGCACCCGCTGGCCGTTCGGCCCCCTGCTGCGCGAGGAACTGCGCGGGCTGCTCGGCATCGGCTCCGCCGTCTGCGCGACCGGCGCCGTGATGGCGCTCGCGGTCGCCGTCGCCGGCCTGTGGGCGCTGCCGGTGTTCTGCCTGCCGCTGCTGCTCGTCCAGCTGTCCGTGCGCCGGTACGCGGCCGTCCGCGCCACCTACCGGCAGACCATCGCCTCCCTCGCCCGCGCCACCGAGATCGCCGGCTACACCCCCGCCGGGCACGCCCACCGGGTCGCCGAGCTCAGCCTCGCCGTCGGCCGGGACCTGCGGCTGACCGGGCCCGAACTGACCGTCCTGGAGTACGCGGCCCTGATGCACGACATCGGCCAGCTCAGCCTGGTCGACCCGGTCCCGGCCGGGGCCACCGCCGCCCTGCCCGTCGCCGAGCAGCGGCGCATCGCCCTGCTCGGCGGGGCCGTCGTGCGGCAGACCGGGGTCGACGCGGCCGTCGCCGTCGTCGTGGAGCGGCAGGCCGACCCCTGTCCGGAGCAGCCGCTCGCCGCCCGTATCGTCCGGGCCGTGAACGCCTACGAGGAGAAGACCCGGGACGCCGGACCCGAGGGCCCCCTGCGCGCGCTGGAGGAACTGCGGCTCGGCACCGCCGGGGACTACGCTCCCGAGGTCGTGGAGTCGCTGGCCCGGGTGCTGGCCCAGCCCCGGGAGGCACGGGAGCGTGTGCCGGCGCAGCGAACGGGACTGTCTGACCCCGCTCCCGGCTGGGTAACCCATGGGTAATGAGCGCCTTTCCCGCCGCACGTGGTTGGATGCGAGGGAGAGGGTGTCCGGGGGCACAAGCCAGCCCACTGTGCGGAACTGGAACTGGCAGGCGGGAATCGTGAGGATCTTCGGCAAGGGACGGCACCGGCCCTCCGCCTCCTGGCGGCAGGCCACTGACCGCGCGTTCACGCTCATCGGCGACGGACGCTACGAGGACGCGGGTGAACTGCTGACCCGCGCCGCCGATCTGGAACCCTGGCTGTCGGAGTCCTGGTTCAACCTCGCCCTGCTGCACAAGTTCCGGCACGACTGGGAGCAGGCCCGCGCGGCCGGACTGCGCGCGGTCGCCCTGCTCGACCGGGAGACCGGGGCGCCCGACTGGTGGAACGTCGGCATCGCCGCGACCGCCCTGCAGGACTGGCCGCTGGCCCGCCGCGCCTGGCAGGCGTACGGGCTGAAGGTGCCCGGGGGCGGCTCCCGCCCGAAGGCCGGGGCGGGCGGCGCCGCGTCCGGGGAACCGCTCGGCATGGAGCTGGGCAGCGCGGCCGTACGGCTCTCCCCGGAGGGCGAGGCCGAGGTGGTCTGGGGCCGCAGACTGGACCCGGCGCGGATCGAGGTGCTGTCGATCCCGCTGCCCTCCTCCGGGCGGCGCTGGGGCGAGGTCGTGCTGCACGACGGCGTCCCGCACGGCGAGCGCACCACATCCACCGGGCACTCCTACCCGGTCTTCGACGAGATCGAGCTGTGGGCGCCGTCGCCCGTCCCCACCTGGGTGGTCCTGCTGGAGGCGGCCACCGAGGCCGACCGGGACGCGCTGGAGCAGCTCGCGGCCGACGCCGGGTTCGCCGCGGAGGACTGGTCGTCGTCCGTGCGGCTGCTGTGCCGGATGTGCTCGGAGTCACGGATGCCGTCGGACGAGGGCGAGGGCGTGCATCTCGACCCGCACGATCACAGCGAGCCGGGCCATCCCGGGCCGCTGGGGCACCGCACCGACGGGCAGCTGTGGGTGCCGGAGCGGGAGTGCGGCCTCGCGGCGCCGGCCTCGCTGGTCAGGGGGCTGCTGGACGGCTGGGTCGCGGACAGCCCTGACTCCAGGGACTGGCGGGACCTGGAAGAGGTTTGCTGAGCCGTCCACGCGCAGCCGCCTTTAGGCTGTACTCGCAGAATTTTCCAGGCTTGCAGGAAGGCGTACGTCGGTCATGGCGCAGCAGGACACCGATCAGCAGCACGCGGGCGTGCTCCCCGTCGACGACGAGGGCTATGTCGTCGACACGGAGGACTGCGAGGAGCGCGAGACCGCCTGGCGCGAGCGCGGCACCTCGCGGCCGATCACGGTCGTCGGCAACCCGGTGCTGCACAAGGAGTGCAAGGACGTCACCGCGTTCGGCGCGGAGCTGGACCAGCTGGTCGCGGACATGTTCGCCAGCCAGCGCACCGCGGAGGGCGTGGGCCTGGCCGCCAACCAGATCGGCGTCGACCTGAAGGTCTTCGTCTACGACTGCATGGACGACGAGGGCGTCCGGCACGTCGGTGTGGTGTGCAACCCGAAGCTGGTCGACCTGCCCGCCGAGAAGCGCCGCCTCGACGACAGCAACGAGGGCTGCCTGTCCGTGCCGACCGCGTACGCGCCGCTCGCGCGCCCCGACTACGCCGAGGTGACGGGCCAGGACGAGAAGGGCAACCCGATCAGGGTCCGGGGCACGGGCTACTTCGCGCGCTGTTTGCAGCACGAGACCGACCACCTCTACGGCTACCTGTACATCGACCGGCTGTCGAAGCGGGACCGCAAGGACGCGCTGCGGCAGATGGCCGAGAACGAGCCACGCTACCCCGTGGTCGCCAACGACTGACCCACGCGGCTCACTTGGGCGCCCGGCCGGGATCCTTCCTGGCCGGGCGCCTTCGCGTCGCCATAGTTCGCTCGCGCGTGCGACGCACAACCGACCCATTCTGCGCCTCTTGTGATCCTTAATCAGTCACACAAGGGGGGATTCTCGGCACCATGGGGTAGTGAGTGGAGCAAATCCGTTCCCACGATGGTCAGTTGTGGTGCTGAATGGAAGTGCGGGATACGCAACGGCGCACGCCCGGCACAGCGGGAGGGGTGTGCGCTCCTGGCGGCTGAGAGGGGTTTGTTCGTGCAAGCTTTCCTGCGCAGCACCACAGCGACGTCGACGGCGGTCGTAGTACCACCGTCACTGGCACTCCCGGTGATCGAATCCGCCTTTCCCCGGCAACTGCACCCGTATTGGCCGAGACTCCAGGAGAAGACCCGGCTCTGGCTCCTGGAAAAACGGCTCATGCCGGCGGACAAGGTTCAGGAATATGCCGACGGACTTTGCTACACCGACCTCATGGCGGGCTACTACACAGGAGCCTCCGCCGAGGTCCTGCAGGCCATAGCCGACTACAGCACCTGGTTCTTCGTCTGGGACGACCGCCACGACCGTGACATCGTGCACGGCAGGGCGGGCGACTGGCGGCGGCTGCGGTACCGGCTGCACACGGCTCTCGACGCACCCAGGCACCATCTGAACCACCCCGACCCGCTGGTCGCGGCCTTCTCGGACAGCGTGCTGCGGCTGTACGGCTTCCTGCCGCACACCTGGAACCGGCGGTTCACCCGGCACTTCCACGCGGTGATAGAGGCCTACGACCGTGAATTCCGCAACCGCACCGAGGGATACATACCCGGCGTCGAGGAGTATCTCGCCCTGCGCCGCCTCACCTTCGCGCACTGGATATGGACGGACCTGCTGGAGCCCAGTGCCGGGTGCGAACTCCCGGACGCCGTGCGGAAAAACCCGGCGTATCGCCGGGCGGCCCTCCTCAGTCAGGAATTCGCCGCCTGGTACAACGACCTCTGCTCGCTGCCGAAGGAAATAGCGGGCGACGAGGTGCACAATCTCGGAATCAGCCTCATCAGCCATGTGGGGCTGACCCTGGAAGAAGCCGTCGACGAAGTCAGGCGACGCGTCGAGGAATGCATCAGTGAATTCCTGGACGCCGAGCAGGACGCCCTGAGGTTCGCCCGTGAAATCGACGACGGAACGGTCCGCGGCAAGGAACTGAGCGCCGCCGTCCGGTCCTGCGTCGGCAATATGCGCAACTGGTTCAGCTCCGTCTACTGGTTCCACCACGAGTCCGGCCGATACATGGTCGACAGCTGGGACGACCGGTCCACGCCCCCGTACGTCACGAACGAAACGGCAGGTGAGAAATGACCGTAGAGTCGGTGAACTCCGCGACTCCCGCCACCCCCGAACTGCGCGAACCGCCCCTGGCCCAAGGTGCCGTACCGGTCCTCGGGCACGGCCTGAAACTGGCCCGCGACCCGCTCGCCTTCATGTCCGCGCTGCGCGACCACGGCGAGGTCGTCCGCCTCAAACTCGGCCCCAAGACGGTGTACGCCGTCACCACGCCGGCGCTCACCGGAGCACTGGCCCTCAGCCCCGACTTCAAGATCGACGGCCCGCTGTGGGAGTCCCTCGAAGGCCTGCTCGGCAAGGAGGGCGTGGCCACCGCGAACGGCCCCCGGCACCGCCGGCAGCGGCGCACCATCCAGCCCGCGTTCCGGCTCGACGCGATACCCGCCTACGGCCCGGTCATGGAGGAGGAGGCGCACGCCCTGACCGAGCGCTGGAAACCCGGCGAGACCATCGACTGCACCTCCGAGTCCTTCCGGGTCGCCGTCCGCATCGCCGCCCGCTGCCTGCTGCGCGGCGACTACATGGACGAGCGCGCCGAACGGCTCAGCATCGACCTCGCCACCGTCTTCCGCGGCATGTACCGCAGGATGGTGATCCCGCTCGGGCCGCTCTACCGGCTGCCGTTTCCGGCCAACCGCGAATTCAACCGGGCACTGGCCGATTTGCATCTGCTGGTGGACGAGATCGTCGCCGAGCGGAGGGCGTCTGGTCAAAAGCCGGACGATTTGCTGACGGCATTGCTGGAGGCGAAGGACGACAATGGCGACCCCATCGGGGAACAGGAGATCCACGACCAGGTCGTCGCGATACTCACCCCCGGCAGCGAAACAGTCGCGTCCACGATCATGTGGCTGCTGCAGGTCCTCGCCGAACACCCGGAACACGCCGAGAAGGTACGGACCGAGGTCGAATCCGTGACCGCTGGTCGACCGGTCGGATTCGAGCACGTTCGCTCACTCACGCACACCAACAATGTCGTCGTCGAGGCCATGCGGCTCAGGCCCGCCGTATGGATATTGACGCGGCGCGCGGTGACCGACACCGCGCTCGGCGGCTATCGCATTCCGGCCGGGGCGGACATCGTCTACAGCCCGTACGCGATCCAGCGCGACGGCCGCTCCTACGCCAGCCACCTAGACTTCGACCCCGACCGCTGGCTGCCCGAACGGGCCAAGGGCGTACCGAAGTACGCCATGAGCCCGTTCAGCGTGGGCAACCGCAAGTGCCCCAGCGACCACTTCTCCATGACCCAGCTGAGCCTGATCACCGCGGCGATCTCGGCGAGGTACCGCTTCGAGCAGGTCAGCGGGTCCGACGACGCCACCCGGGTGGGCATCACCCTGCGCCCGCACAACCTGCTGCTGCGGGCGAAGCCCTGGTAGGCCACCTGCTGCCGGCGCGCGCTCAGGCGGCCTGGGGGCCCCGGAACGCGCGCCGGTAGGCATGCGGCGTGGTCCCCAGCGCCCGGACGAACTGGTGACGCAGCGCGGCGGCCGTACCGAACCCCGTACGCCAGGCGATGGCGTCCATGGTCTCGTCCGTTCCCTCCAGCAACTCCTGCGCCAGTAGCACCCGTTGGCGCAGGATCCACCGGTACGGAGTGGTCCCCGTCTCCTGCTGGAAGCGCCGGGCGAAGGTGCGCGGCGCCATATGGGCGCGGGCGGCGAGCTGCTCGACCGTGACCTCCTGATCGAGATGCGCCTCCATCCAGGCCAGCACCTCCCCGACCGTGTCGCAGGGCGCCTTCGGCAGCGGGCGCTCGATGAACTGCGCCTGCCCGCCGTCCCGGTGCGGCGGCACCACCATCCGGCGGGCGATCTTGTTGGCCACTTCCGGGCCCTGCTCCTTGCGCACGAGATGCAGACAGGCGTCGATCCCGGCGGCGGTGCCGGCGGAGGTGATCACGGGATCCTCGTCCACGTACAGCACGTCCGGTTCGACCGTGAGCCGGGGGTAGCGCCGGGAGAGCTGCTCGGCGTGGTGCCAGTGCACCGCGCACCGCCGGCCGTCCAGCAGCCCCGCCGCGGCCAGCACGAACACCCCGGAGCAGACGCTGAGCACCCGCGTGCCCCGGTCGACCGCCCGCCGCAGCGCCGCCAGCAGCTCCTGCGGATACGCGCGCTCCGCATAGGTCTCACCGGCCGGTACGGCGATCAGGTCGGCCTCTTCCAGCCGCTCCAGGCCGTACGGCGTGGACACGGTGAACCCGCAGTGCGTGGCCAGGTCGGGCCCCTCCGCCGACACCACGGCGAAGTCGTACACCGGCAGTCCGTCGTCGCTGCGGTCGATGCCGAACACCTCGCACACGACACCCAGCTCGAAAGGATGCACCCCGTCCAGCAGCACGGCGGCCACGTTCTTCAGCATGCTGCCAGTGTGCCTCAGCGCTGGCAGTAATTCGAGGTTCTACGGCAGTCCTGCCACTCACGGTAAGGAGTATCCGGCGCGACAGTGGTGTCCATGAACGGAAACCAGATCGAAGGCCTCATCGGAATGCTCGCCACCGTCGGGATCCTGGTCCTCCTGATCCTCCCGTCCGTGCTCGGTGCCCTGCGCGACCGGCGCATCGACCGGCAGCTCCGGGAGGCGGAGCAGCGCGGGACGTCCAAGGCCACGGGTCCGGCGGAAGAGCCCAAGCCCCTCGGGAGGCGCCACGGCGTGGCCCGCCACGCCTGACAGAAACGCCGTACGCCCCCTGTCCGCCCGCTGTGTACCCTCTCCCTGATCATCACAAGGGTCACCAAAAGGATCATCACAAGGGGTGGGAACATGCGAGGCAGAACGGCCAGAACGGCCTGGGCCCTGGCGGGCGGAGCCGCGGCCCTGACCCTGCTGACCGCGACGGGCGCGCACGCGGAGGGCAGGGGAGACATCCGCGTCGTGAAGACCGTCGTCAACAAGGGCGGCAACGTGACCGTCGGGACGTCGAAGAAGGTCACGTTCCCCATCGCCATCACCGTCAAGGACAACTCGGGTGTGAAGGGGCTGACCGATGTCAGCACCTTCAACACGACCTACGGATGGGGCTTCTTCGACTGGACCGGGTCCTCGTGCAAGAAGCAGTCGCACACCACGTCGGTGTGCACGGCCACGATGACGGTCGACCCGGCCTGGATCCGCCAGAGCGACGACATGGACAGCAACAAGCTGGCCGGCGTCTGGCAGGTCAACGCCACCGTCAAGGCGAACGACGGCGACTACTGGATCTCCGACCGCATCGCCGAGTACAAGGTCAAGCGGGCCTCGCAGCTGACCACGGACGCCGCGCCGGAGCCCGTCGCCAAGGGCGCCGAGCTGACCGTCACCGGCAAGCTGTCCCGGGCGAACTGGGAGGACCTGAAGTACCACGGATTCACCGGGCAGGACGTGAAGCTCCAGTTCAAAGCGGACGGCGCCGCCCACTACCGTACGGTCAAGACCGTACGAACGGGCGACGCCGGGAAGCTCAGCACCAAGGTCACCGCCACTTCGGCGGGCAGCTGGCGCTGGTACTTCCCCGGCACGACGACGACCGCGCGGGTCGTGTCGGCCGGGGACGCGGTCAAGCTGAAGTGACCGCCGCTCAGAAGTCCTCGTCCAGGTCGACGGTGCCCTCCACCGCGACCTGGTAGGCCGAGGGGCGGCGCTCGAAGAAGTTCGTCAGTTCCTGGACGCCCTGGAGTTCCATGAAGGAGAAGGGGTTCTCGGAGCCGTAGACGGGGGCGAAGCCGAGGCGGGTGAGGCGCTGGTCGGCGACGCATTCGAGGTACTGGCGCATGGAGTCGGTGTTCATGCCCGGGAGGCCGTCGCCGCACAGGTCGCGGGCGAACTGCAGCTCGGCTTCGACGGCTTCGTGGAGCATGTCGGTGACCTGCTGCTGGAGCTGGTCGTCGAAGAGGTCGGGTTCTTCCTTGCGGACGGTGTCGACGACGTCGAA
>NZ_JBEYYR010000036.1:37873-97585 GCF_040645635.1 Streptomyces sp. NPDC046727 | reverse complement strand
TGCGCCAGGTTCAGGTTGTGCGTACGGCGCGCGTCCTCACCGGTGTTGTCCCGCAGCTCCAGGAACTCCTCGATGTCGGAGTGCCAGGTCTCCAGATACACCGCCGCCGCGCCCTTGCGCCGGCCGCCCTGGTTCACCGCGGCGACGGACGCGTCCAGCGTCTTCAGGAACGGCACGATGCCGTTCGAGTGCCCGTTCGTCCCCCGGATCAGCGAACCGCGTGAACGGATACGGGAGTACGACAGGCCGATGCCGCCGGCGTGCTTGGAGAGGCGGGCGACCTGGTGGTAGCGGCCGTAGATGGAGTCCAGCTCGTCCAGGGGAGAGTCGAGCAGATAGCAGGACGACATCTGGGGGTGCCGCGTGCCGGAGTTGAAGAGGGTGGGGGAGGACGGCAGGTAGTCCAGGCTGCTCATCAGCCGGTACAGCGCGGCGACCTCGTCCACGGAGCGGGTCGTGTCGTCCTCGGCCAGGCCGCTCGCCACGCGCAGCATGAAGTGCTGGGGCGTCTCGACGACCTTGCGGGTGACCGGGTGGCGCAGCAGATAGCGGCTGTGCAGGGTGCGCAGGCCGAAGTAGCCGAACCGGTCGTCGGCCTGAGCGTCGACCAGCGCGTCGAGCCGCTCGGCGTGCTGCCGGACGAAGTCCGCGGTGCGGTCGGCGACGAGGCCCTCCAGGTACCCGACCGCGATGGACTCGGTGAAGGACGTCACGCCCTGCGAGGCGGCCTCGTCCCGGATCGCGAGGGTCAGCAGCCGGGCGGCCAGCTTCGAGTAGGCGGGGTCCTCGGAGATCAGGCCGGCGGCGGCCTCCGTGGCCAGCTCCCGCAGCTCCGCCTCGTCGGCCCGCGCGGACCGGCCGCGCAGCGCGGCGGCGGCGACCCGGCCCGGGTCGGCGTCGGGCAGGTCGGCGGTCAGCTCGGTCAGGGTCCGCAGCAGCGCGGTACCGGGACCGTCGGTCTCCAGCTCGCTGACTGAAGCCGGGTCGGCTGGCGCGATGGTCACGTGGGGCTCTCCCTCGCTCGGCACGGGGCCTGGCGGAGGGCAGGAGGGCAGTCACGAGCGCGCACGGCGTCGCGTCCACCGGCCCACTCCACGAGGCCCGGACGTCAAAACGCACCCGGAACGGACGCCCGGGTGGGCTGCCGACAGGTCCTCGGACTGAACAGGCGTGCGGATGCACGCAAGTACACCGTTGCGGGACAGTTCCGGACTCACACCGGATTCCCCTGCGACGACAGCGAGGACGAGCATACATCTAGTGCCGGGCTGCCCTGTCACCCCCAGATGTTGTGGCCGTCCGGTCTCAGAGGGTCAACTCATAGGCGACCAGAGTGATGTCGGGCCGGTCCGGGAGGGGATTCCAGTCCCGCTCGGGCGTGCGAAGGAAACCGAGGCGTTCGTAGATGCGGTGGGCCGCGTGCATGGCCCGCTGGGTGGAGAGGACCACACGGACACAGCCCTCGGTCGCCCGCGCACGCTCGACGCAGGCCCGCACCAGCGCCTCGCCGACACCCTGGCCCCGGGCCGCGGGGGCGACCGCGAGCATCCGGATCTCGGCCTCTCCGGGGCCCGCTATGTCGGTCATGGGGCCGGCCGAGGGGACGAAGGTGACACCGCCGAGAAGGGTGTCGTCGCGCGCGGCCACGAGGACCTCGGCGGCCGCGGCCCGCTTGGCCACGTCCCGCAGCTCGCCCACGTACCAGCCGCTGTCGTCGAAGCCGAGGAGCCCGTCGTGGAGATAGGCCTGGGCGGTGATCTCGCCCAGGTCGCCGTACTCGTCGTGGGTGGCCTGCCGGATCAGGATGTCCATGGCACAGAGTCTGCCCGAGGGGTATGACAACGGGCCGCCGGATGTCTCTCCGACGGCCCGTCCGCTGACGGCGGCCCGGTGACCCCCGTCCGACGACACCTGCCGGCGGCCGGCGCCCGGTCCCGCGACGCCGGCCTGATCCGAACGACAGGACCTAGTGGCCGGCGCCCGCCGTCGCGGGCGGCAGCTCCACCTGGACGCCCTTGTCGCCGGCGTCCGCGGTGTAGTCCTCCGGCCTGGTCTCGTCGACGCCCTCGGGGGCCTTCACGGCCTTCAGGACGACGGTCAGGACCACGGTCACCAGAACGTTCAGCACGAACGCCGTCAGGCCGATGTAGCCGATCTCACCGATACCGGGGATCTCCTTGGCCGAGCCGCCGAAGTGCTTCTGGGTCGGCGAGGCGACGCCGTACGCGGCGACCGTGCCGTAGATCATGCCGACCGCCCAGCCGGCCAGCAGCGCCCAGCGGTGGAACCAGCGGGTGAACAGGCCACCGACCAGGGACGGGAAGGTCTGCAGGATCCAGATGCCGCCCAGCAGCTGGAAGTTGATGGCGACGGTCTTGTCCATGGTGAGCACGAAGACCAGCGCGCCGACCTTCACCAGCAGCGACACCAGCTTGGAGACCTTGGTCTCCTGCTGCGGCGTGGCGTCCGGCTTGATGAAGTCCTTGTAGATGTTGCGGGTGAAGAGGTTGGCCGCCGCGATCGACATGATCGCCGCCGGGACCAGGGCACCGATGCCGATCGCGGCGAAGGCCACGCCCGCGAACCAGTCCGGGAACATGTCCTCGAACAGCTGCGGGATCGCCAGCTGCCCGTTGGTGACCTTCACACCGGCCGCGATCGCCATGAAGCCCAGCAGCGCCAGCAGACCCAGCATCAGGGAGTACAGCGGCAGGATCGTGGTGTTGCGGCGGATCACCTCACGACTCCTGGACGACAGGGTCGCGGTGATCGAGTGCGGGTACATGAACAGCGCGAGCGCGGAGCCGAGCGCCAGCGTGGCGTACGTCCACTGGCCCGCCTCCGCCGGGGCGAGCGCGCCGCGCGGCTTGCCGGTGGCCGGGTTGACCTGGCTGAACGCCTGGCCGGCCTTGGCGAAGATGTCGTCGAACCCGCCCAGCTTGATCGGGATGTAGATGATCGCCACCGCGATGACGATGTAGATCAGGGTGTCCTTGACGAACGCGATCAGCGCGGGCGCGCGCAGACCCGACGAGTACGTGTACGCCGCCAGCACACCGAAGGCGATGAGCAGCGGCAGGTCCTTCACGAACCAGTTGGTGTTCTCGCCGCCGCCGACGCCCATCACGTCCAGCACCGCCTGGATGCCGACGAGCTGGAGCGCGATGTACGGCATCGTCGCCAGGATGCCGGTCACCGCCACCGCCAGCGACAGGCCCTTCGAGCCGAACCGGCCGCGCACGAAGTCGGAGGTGGTGACATACCCGTGGCGGTGCGAGACCGACCACAGGCGGGGCAGGAAGGTGAAGATCAGCGGGTACACCAGGATCGTGTACGGCACCGCGAAGAAGCCGGCCGCGCCCGCCGCGTAGATCGCCGCCGGCACGGCGACGAAGGTGTACGCCGTGTACAGGTCACCGCCGAGCAGGAACCAGGTGATCCAGGTGCCGAAGGACCGGCCGCCCAGGCCCCATTCGTCCAGGGAGTGCTCGTTCTCGGCCCTGCGCCAGCGCGCGGCCAGGAAGCCCATGACCGTGACGGCCAGGAAGAAGAAGATGAAGACGCCGAGCGCGACGCCGTTGACCCCGTCCTTCACTTCGCCCCCTCCTCGTGCCGTACGGCAGCGGCCCTGCGGGCGCGCTGGTCACGCTGCCACAGCTGGTACGCGACCATCGTGAGCGCGGTGGATATCAGCACCCAGAGCATCTGGTACCAGTAGAAGAACGGGATCCCTATGAACGTCGGGTCCGTCTTCGCGTAGGAGCCGACCCACAGCATCGCCACGAAGGGCGCGACGAGACACAGGGCGATGATCACCCGGACCGGTGTCACCACCGGAGGTCTCACTTCAGGCGTTTCGGACATGCCACGGCTCCGTCCCCTCGCTGATCACCTGTGTAATGCGCAGGCAATCTAGGTGACGGTGTCGTGGCAGTGGAAGACCTCGTCCGCATATCGGTATATCGATTCAGCGAACGTGCCCGGCAGTTACTCCGTCGGCCGCTTCAGTCGTGCCACGAACTTGTACCGGTCCCCGCGGTACACCGACCGCACCCACTCGACCGGCTTGCCCTCGCGGTCCAGCGAGTGGCGGGAGAGCATCAGCATCGGCAGACCCACGTCGGTGCCGAGCAGACCCGCCTCGCGCGGGGTGGCCAGGGAGGTCTCGATGGTCTCCTCGGCCTCGGCGAGGTGCACGTCGTAGACCTCGGCGAGCGCGGTGTACAGCGACGTGTACTTCACCAGCGAGCGCCTGAGGGCCGGGAAGCGCTTGGCCGACAGGTGGGTGGTCTCGATCGCCATCGGCTCGCCGTTGGCCATGCGGAGCCGCTCGATGCGCAGCACGCGGCCGCCGGCGGCGATGTCGAGCAGCTCGGCGAGCCGCTCGTCGGCGGTGATGTACCCGATGTCCAGCAGCTGCGAGGTCGGCTCCAGGCCCTGGGCCCGCATGTCCTCGGTGTAGGAGGTGAGCTGCAGCGCCTGGGAGACCTTGGGCTTGGCCACGAAGGTGCCCTTGCCCTGGATGCGTTCGAGCCGGCCCTCCACGACCAGTTCCTGCAGGGCCTGGCGCACCGTGGTGCGGGATGTGTCGAACTCGGCGGCCAGCGTGCGCTCGGGCGGGACCGGCGTGCCCGGCGCCTGCGTCTCCGTCATGTCGAGCAGGTGCTTCTTCAGGCGGTAGTACTTGGGCACGCGCGCGGTACGGGTTGTGCCGGCCTCGTTCTCCGCACTGCTGACGTCGGTGGTCATGCTCTGCCTTCCCGGCTCCGAATGCCGAAAGCGACCGACATCCCATCGGCCACGGCTCACATCGTGGCACGGGTTGTGGTGTCAGGACTCCACCCGCACGCTCCGTGATCCCCTCTGTATACCGTTGCACCCGCTGTTGGTCTAGTCCATCACCCGTGGAGCGCACGGGCGCCGAGACCCGCCCCGCGCCCCTCGGTCCCAGTCTGCGCCGCCTCGGCCGGTGCCGCCCCTGCCCGGGCCTAGATCCCCTGCCACTCCGGCTTGTTGGCGTAGGTGTGCCGGAAGTAGTCCGCCAGCTTCAGCTTGGACGCGGCGGCCTCGTCGACGACCACCGTGGCGTGCGGGTGGAGCTGGAGCGCGGAGGCCGGGCAGACGGCCGCGACCGGGCCCTCGACGGTCGCGGCGACCGCGTCCGCCTTGCCCTCGCCCGTCGCCAGCAGCACCAGGTGCCGGGCCTCCAGGATCGTTCCTATGCCCTGGGTGATGACGTGGTGCGGAACCTGCTCGATGTCACCGTCGAAGAACCGGGCGTTGTCGATCCGGGTCTGCTCGGTCAGCGTCTTGATCCGGGTGCGCGAGGCGAGCGAGGAGCACGGCTCGTTGAACCCGATGTGCCCGTCGGTCCCGATGCCCAGCAGCTGCAGGTCCACCCCGCCGGCCTCGGCGAGCGCGCGGTCGTACGCCTCGCACGCCGCCTGGACGTCCTCGGCCGTGCCGTCGGGGCCCATGAACGCGTCCATGCCTATGCCGAGCGGCTCCAGCACCTCGCGGCGCAGCACCGAACGGTAGGACTCGGGGTGGTCCGCGGGCAGCCCCACGTACTCGTCGAGCTGTGCGATCCGTGCCCGCGCGGCGTCCACGGCGCCGGAGCGCACCTTGGCGGTCAGTGCCTGGTAGATGGGCAGCGGGGTGGAGCCGGTGGCCACGCCGAGCAGGGCGTCGGGCTTGCGTCGCAGCAGCTGGGCCATGGCCTCGGCGATCAGCTCGCCGCCCGCCGCGGCGTCCGGAACGATGACAACTTCCACGCTGGGCCTGCCGTTCTGAAGTGGGCTCTGTGCGTCTCTATGTGGTTTAGACCAATCTAACAGAATCGGCGTTCGGAGGCGCGAGGGAGAAGGGGCTTTTCCGGCCCGTTCCGCCGGGATCACGCCCGGCGGAACGGGCCTCTTTCCCGGCGGGTTCCTAGCTGAGAGAACCTCCCGTCGCGTCCAGCCAGTGACCGGTCACCCAGCGGCCGTCCTCCGAGACCAGGAAGGCGACCACGTCGGCGATGTCCGCCGGCGTCCCCACCCGCCCCAGCGCCGAGTACGCGGCGGCCTCCTGCCACGCCTCCTCGCTCGCGCGCAGCCACGAGGCGTTGACGTCGGTGTCCACGATGCCGGGCGCCACGGAGTTCACCGTGATCCCGCGAGGGCCGAGCGCCTTGGACAGGTCCCGGGTGAAGACGTCGAGAGCCGCCTTGGTCATGGAGTAGGCCATGAGCTGGGGCATCGCGGCGGAACGTGCCAGCCCGGACGATATGTTCACCACCCGCCCGCCGTCCCGCAGTCGCTCCGTGCCGAGCCGGGTGAGGAAGAACGGCGCCTTCACGTTCACCGCGAAGAGCCGGTCGTACGCCTCCTCCTCGATCTCGGCGAAGGGGTGCGAGGTGGCGATGCCCGCGTTGTGCACGAGGATGTCCAGCCCGTCCGCGTGCCGGTCGAACTCCTCCCACAGTCGCTCGGCGTCCCCGGGCGTGCCCAGCTCCACCCCGATCGGGAACGCCGAGCCGCCGGCCGCCTCGATCGCCGCGACCGTCTCCTTCGCGGCCCCCTCATTGCTCCCGTAGTGCACCGCCACCCGCGCCCCGTCGCGCCCCAGCCGCTCGGCGATCCCTCGCCCGATGCCCCGGCCGGCCCCCGTGACCAGCGCAGTCTTCCCCGTGAGCGCACCCATGTCTGCCCCTCCAGATTTGTCTAGCGGTCGCTACATAAAAACCGTACACGACCCCGCCGACAATTTTCTAGGGGGCGCTATAAAATAGTCCCCATGGCGACGGGTCAGGACACACGGACACAGGGCGGCGCGGGCCGGACGCGGGGCCGGCCGCGCTCCTTCGACCGGGCCACAGCGCTGGAGAAGGCGCTGCTGGCCTTCTGGGAACACGGATACGAGGCCACCTCGGTCTCCGACCTCACCCGGATCATGGGCATCGGCGCCCCCAGTCTGTACGCGGCATTCGGTGACAAGCGGACCCTGTTCGACGAGGTCGTCCGGGTCTACACCGGGACGCACGGTGCCTTCGGCGACCGCGCCCTGACCGAAGAGCCCACGGCCCGCCAGGGCGTCGCGCGCATGCTCCGCGAGGCCGCCGCCGAGTACACGGACCCGGACCACCCCTACGGCTGCCTGATCATCCACGCCGCCACCAACTGCACGAGTCCCGAGGTCGAGGCGCTGCTGCGCGAGCTGCGCAACGCCAACATCGCCAACCTCGCATCCCGGATCCGGGCGGACGTCGCGGCCGGGCTGCTGCCGGCCGGCACCGACGCCGCCGCCCTCGCCCGGCACGCCGGTGCGGTGCTCCAGGGCATGTCCCAGCAGGCACGCGACGGCGCGCGCCGGGAGGAACTGGAAGCACTCGCGGAAATTGCCATGGACATCTGGCCCCACGACTGACCCGGTCGGGCTAGGCTGCGTGGCATCGCGTGCCGGTGCCCCCGCGGTCCGGGCGCTTCCTCACCATGGACACGCCATCGTGGTCTAGTCCACAATCGAGAAGAACAAGCCTCCGTCTTCCCCGCACAGGAAGGCGGATCGAGGAACCGGCGCTCTCTGCCCTGACTGCCCCGGCTCCTCGGCTTCGGCCGACCGGGACCGCACACCCCGCGGCCGATGATGCTCCGGGCTGCGGTGCCGGGAGGGTTGAGGGTCCCTTCCAGGCGCCGCGGCCCGCGGGTGTTTTTCGGCCACCCGCGCCCCCCCGGGTACGCTCGCAGACGTGCCCTCCATGAACGAACTCGTACGCCAGCACACCGCTCTCGACGACTCCGATCTCGAGTGGCTCCACCTGCTGGTCTCGGAGTGGCAGCTGCTCTCCGACCTCTCCTTCGCCGACCTGGTGCTCTGGGTCCCCACCCGGGACGGCACCCGGTACGTCTCGGTCGCCCAGATGCGCCCGAACACCGGCCCGACCTCCTACCAGGACGACATGGTCGGCCACCTGGTCCCGCGCGGCCGGCGGCCCATGCTGGACGCGGCGCTGGACGAGGGCCGGATCGTGCGCGAGGGCGACCCGGAGTGGCGCGAAGAGGTCCCCGTACGGGTCGAGTCCATCCCCGTACGACGTGAGGGGCGGGTCCTCGGCGTGATCGCCCGGAACACCAACCTGCTCACCGTGCGTACCCCGAGCCGCCTGGAGCTGACCTACCTCCAGAGCGCCTCCGACCTCGCCCAGATGATCGCGGCCGGCTCCTTCCCCTTCCCCGACCAGCAGGTCGACATGGACGCCTCCCCGCGCGTCGGCGACGGCCTGATCCGGCTGGACGCGGACGGCATCGTCCAGTACGCCTCCCCGAACGCCCTGTCCGCCTACCACCGGCTCGGTCTGGCCGCCGACCTGGTCGGCCACCACCTCGGGCAGACCACCGCGGAACTCGCCCCCACCCGGGGCCCGGTGGACGAGGCGCTCGCCAAGGTGGCCAGCGGCTGGGCCCCGCGCGAGTTCGAGATCGAGGCCCACGACGGCGTCATCCAGTTCCGGGCGATCCCGCTCAAACCCAAGGGGACGCGCATCGGTTCGCTCGTGCTGCTCCGGGACGTCACCGAACTGCGGCGCCGCGAACGCGAGTTGATCACCAAGGACGCCACCATCCGGGAGATCCACCACCGGGTGAAGAACAACCTCCAGACGGTCGCCGCCCTGCTCCGGCTCCAGGCCCGGCGCATCGAGTCCGAGCGCGGCCGGGAGGCCCTGGAGGAGGCCGTGCGACGGGTCGGCTCCATCGCCATCGTGCATGAGACGCTGTCTCAGAACCTGGACGAGCGGGTGGAGTTCGACGACATCGCCGACCGGGTGCTGGCCATGGTGGCCGAGATCTCGCCCGGCAAGGTGACCGGCCGGCGCAGCGGACGGTTCGGCATACTCGACGCCGAGGTGGCCACCCCGCTGTCCATGGTCCTCACCGAGATCCTGCAGAACGCCCTGGAGCACGGCTTCCGCGAGGGTGACACCGGCACGGTCGAGGTCTCCGCGGTGCGTGGCGGCACCACCAAGGAGGCCCGGCTGCTGGTCACCGTCCAGGACGACGGTGTCGGACTGCCCGAGGGCTTCGACCCGCACCGCTCGGGCAACCTCGGCCTGCAGATCGTACGGACGCTGGTGGAGGGCGAGTTGGGCGGGTCGTTCGACATGGTGCCGGCGCCGGAGCGGGGCACCCGGGTGATCCTCGACATCCCGGTGCGTGCGCAGAAGTAGGCAACCGCCGTGCCGTGAAAGTGCTTGGGCACAGCAAAAAGCCCCGGACCACGACTGGTCCGAGGCTTGTGCTCGTTGCTGCTCTGCTAAATCGCTAGCGGCATCGGGGGATACTGCGCGCTGCGGCTCGGGGGCGGGAGATGCGCACGTGCTGTGCGCGCCGCCAAGCTCAGGCTGTCAGCAGGGGTGGGTGTGTCAGGCGGAGGCCTGACGAGCCCGGTTGCGGGCGGCGCGGCGCTTCATGGCGCGGCGCTCGTCCTCGCTGAGACCACCCCAGACGCCGGAGTCCTGGCCGGACTCAAGCGCCCACTGCAGACACTGCTCGATCACCGGGCAGCGACGGCAGACGGCCTTGGCTTCCTCGATCTGCAGCAGCGCAGGACCGGTGTTGCCGATGGGGAAGAAGAGCTCGGGGTCTTCCTCGCGGCAAACGGCGTTGTGACGCCAGTCCATGGCTGCTACCTCTCCTTGGTATTACATGCAAGTTGCTTGTGAATGTGAACGCTTTCACGAATCCCTCAACAAGTGAAGGGCCGACCGCCGAGTCTTCACCCGGCGGGGTCCTGTGGTTTGAAGAGGGGTTCCGGTGATCAGTGGAGGCCGGTGTTGCGGGCCGTCCCGATCGCCACGTAGAGACTCGCAAACCTCAGCGGCGGATACAACCCCTTCCGGAAAGTTTTTTTTGATTCCTCGGTGTCGACTAGGTCACAGCCGTACTTCCATGGGGTGGATCCTGGCCTAAACGTTCGAGTGAAAGGACTTTCGCCCGTTCCGCTCACACAATCACACGCAGTGCACGGCGTACGCCTGTGAACGTCACGCTCGTACGCAGCCCGAGGTGGTCACCGTCCATCTGCAGGGGCAGAGGCACCTTCGAATGCAAGGTGAACTGGTCCAAGTCGTGCAGGGAGACCGCATGCTTGCCGTGCGGGCCACGCTCGGGGGACGAAGTGAGCAACTGGGTGCCATACCGGGCAACCGCGGCCGTGGACAGACGGCTGAGACCGAGCACGTCGATGCCGGTATCGAACGAGGCCTTAGGCGACGTGTACATGGGGCGATTGCCGAGATACGTCCAAGGGGACGTGTTCGAGACTATGGCTACGACAAGATCCTCGATCGGGTCCGCGCCCGGCTGTTCGAGCGTGATCGTGCCGTGCCGGCGGTTCGGCTCGCCGAGGAACTGCCGGACCACCTGACGGACGTAGAGCGCGTGCGTCGACTTCTTTCCGCGCTCGCGCTGCTGCTCGACCCGGCCCACCACGCCCGCGTCGAAGCCGAGCCCGGCGTTGAAGGTGAACCAGCGGGCCGGCACCGCCTCGTCCTCGCTGCCCGGCGGGCCCGAGGTCAGCCCGAGCCCGACGATCCGCTCGGTGCCGTCGCGCAGCGCGTCCAGCAGCGCACCGGTGGCCTCGACGGGATCGTTGGGCAGCCCCAGGGCGCGGGCGAAGACGTTGGTGGAACCGCCGGGGACGACGGCCAGGCCGGGCAGGCGGTCAGGATCCGGGCCCGCGTACAGGAGGCCGTTGACGACCTCGTTGACCGTGCCGTCGCCGCCGAGGGCCACCACCAGGTCGATGTCGTCGCTCTCCGCCGCCTGCCGGCCGAGGTCGCGCGCATGGCCGCGGTACTCGGTGGTGACCGCCTCCAGCTTCATCTCGCTCGCCAGCGCGTGGATCAGGACGTCACGTCTACGTGCGCTTGTGGTGGTTGCTGCCGGATTGACCACGAGAAGTGCACGCATGCATGGCAGCGTACCTACTGGGGGGTACTCGGCCCAGACCGAGGTAGGGATCCGGTAAGAGGCGGGGGCGTGAGCCTGGACACTCGGACGCGGGGCGCGGCGGGGCGCTCCGGGGGCGGGGCTACCCTGCTGGGGTGAGCAGCAAGCAGAATCCCGCCTCCGACACCGCCGAAGCAGCCGCAGCCGAAGGGCCGCGCCCGCGCCGGCTGACGTACGCGGCGACGCTGGCCGCGCTGGAGGGTGCCGCGCTGCTGGCCGGCGGCCTGTGGGTGCTCGTCCGAGGGCTCACCGGCGACCCGGACGACCGGCAGCAGGCCGTGACTCTCGGGATCACCCTGGTCGTCCTCGCGCTGCTGCCGCTGCTGGCCGCGCGCGGGCTGCTGCTGCGGCGCGGCTGGAGCCGGGGCCCCGCGGTGATCACCCAGGTCATGGCCCTTCCGGTGGCCTACAACCTGCTCCAGGCCGACAGCATGGCCATCCCGGCCGGCATCGCCCTCGCGGTGGTCGCCGTCGCGGCGCTGGTGCTGCTCGTCAACGGCGAGACGACCCGGGCCCTCGGGATCAAGGGACCGGGCCGGGCCGAGTAGGCACACAGGGCAAGGCCGCCGGGCGGGGCTCGCCGGATACGGCTCACTCCTCCACGAGGAGCTTCTCCCGCAGCTGGGCCAGTGTGCGGGCCAGCAGCCGGGAGACGTGCATCTGGGAGATGCCGACCTCCTGCGCGATCTGCGACTGGGTCATGTTCCCGAAGAAGCGCAGCAGCAGGATCCGCTTCTCACGCGGCGGCAGGTCCTCCAGCAGCGGCTTGAGGGACTCGCGGTACTCCACGCCCTCCAGCGCCTCGTCCTCGGCGCCCAGGGTGTCGGCGACCGCCGGCGACTCGTCGTCCGTGTCGGGCACGTCCAGGGACAGCGTGGAGTACGCGTTCGCGGACTCCAGGCCCTCCAGGACCTCCTCCTCGGAGATGGCGAGCTTCTCGGCCAGCTCGTGGACCGTCGGGGAGCGGCCGTGCAGCTGGGACAGCTCGGCCGTCGCGGTGGTCAGCGCGAGCCGCAGCTCCTGCAGCCGGCGCGGCACGCGGACCGCCCAGCCCTTGTCGCGGAAGTGCCGCTTGATCTCGCCGACGACGGTCGGAGTGGCGTACGTGGAGAACTCCACGCCGCGCTCGGGGTCGAACCGGTCGACGGACTTGATCAGGCCGATCGTGGCGACCTGGGTGAGGTCGTCCAGCGGCTCGCCGCGGTTGCGGAACCGGCGCGCCAGGTGCTCCACGAGCGGCAGGTGCATACGGACCAGCTGGTTGCGCAGCTCCGCGTACTCCGGGCTGCCCTCGCGCAGCTCGCGAAGCTCGACGAACATCGCCCGCGCTCCGCTGCGGTCCTGGGCGTCGTGCTGTGCGGCCTGCACGGCCTCCGTGCCCAGCGCGTCGTCCTCGGCGTTTCGCTCGTGCTCGCTCATCGTCCCGCCCGTAGCCCTTCCCCGAGCCCTCGCCCCCGTGTGGGCGGCGGATCCGGTGCCGCCGCGTGCCTCCGGTGGCGCGCCCTGTCCGGCACCGTCACCGTCGACCCGCGCGGAGTCGCCCTCCGGGTGCGACCTGGCCTGCTCGGGGATGCCGTCGATGCCGTCCGCCATGCGCCGGGAACCCGCCCGGGGGCCTGCCCCGGAGGTCTCGGCGCTGTCTGACCAAGGGGCACCCCCGTCCCCGGTCGGCAGCTCCCGTGTGCCGCGCTCTTCGTCCCGCACCGGCTAGTCCCCGTTCCTCACGCCGGCCCGGGGCCGGCGCCACGCTGTTTGTAGAGGCTGATCGACACCGTCTTGTCCTCGTCCACGGCGGACGAGACCTTGCCCGCGAGGGCCGACAGCACGGTCCAGGCGAAGGTGTCCCGCGAGGGGGCGTGGCCGTCCGTGGTCGGGGCCGAGACCGTGACCTCCAGCGAGTCGTCGACCAGCCGGAAGACACAGCTGAGCACGGAGCCGGGCACGGCCTGCTGGAGCAGGATCGCGCAGGCCTCGTCCACGGCGATGCGCAGGTCCTCGATCTCGTCCAGGGTGAAGTCCAAGCGGGCCGCCAGACCGGCCGTGGCCGTCCGCAGCACCGACAGGTAGGCACCCGCGGCCGGCAGCCTGACTTCCACGAAGTCCTGGTTCGCCGCGGGTTCGCCTGCGATCTGGGACACCCTCACCTCCATGGTGGTACAAGCTTTACGGGGCCGAGGGTCGCCCCCCGGGGTAACGCGTACGTGGTTCAAGCGGTGACGCTATCGCGCTCCGAACATTCCTGTCCCCGGGACCCCAACCCCCTGGCGTCACTCACAGTAAAGCTGTGGATACGCTCCGTGTCTAGAGGGTTTGCGGGCCCAAATGGGAAGAGCGCGCGCCGGGTTGACGTACCCAGGCGTCACATGCTCGAACCGTCGTGCGGCAGCCGCCGCATGCAGTGTCACACGAGAAGGCGGTCGGGCGGGACTTTCCCGCTCAGACGAGCACGTGGTCGACGAAGCACCACCGCCAGTCCTCGCCGGGCTCGAAGGTCCGCATCACCGGGTGACCGGACGTCGTGTGGTGCTCCGTCGCGTGCCGTCCCGGCGAGGAGTCGCAGCAGCCGATGTGTCCACAGGTGAGGCACAGCCGCAGCTGCACCGGGTGGGTGCCGTCGCGCCGGCACTCCGGACAGGTCTTGTCGAGCGGCTCCGGTTCCGGGTGCGGCAGCGCGGCGGCGTGCGTGCACTGTTTCATGATTGCCAGATTACGACGGGTGTGCGGGTGGCCGCGCGGAAAAACGAGGGTGGGCGAGGACCATGGACGTGATGCCCCTGCTGTTGCTGGTGGCGGGCAGTGCGGCGGTGGCCGCGGCGGCCAGGCGCACCCCCGCGCCGGCGCCCCTGCTGCTGGTCGCGGTCGGCCTCGCGGTCTCGTACATCCCCGGGGTGCCGTCGTACACCCTCGATCCGCACATCGTCCTGCCGCTGCTGCTGCCCCCGCTGCTGTACACCTCGGCGACCGACAGCTCCTACCTCGACCTGCGGGCGCAGCTGCGGCCGGTGGCGCTGCTCTCGGTGGGCTACGTGCTCTTCGCGACCTTCGTCGTCGGCTGGGCCGCCTACCTGCTCGTCCCCGGGCTGTCGCTGCCCGCCGCGCTGGTGCTGGGCGCGGTGGTGGCGCCGCCGGACGCGGTGGCCGCCACGGCGGTCGCGCGCCGGGTCGGCCTGCCCTCCCGGATCACCACGATCCTCCAGGGGGAGTCCCTGCTGAACGACGCCACGGCGATCACCGCCTACAAGGTGGCGCTCGGCGCCGCCGTCGGCGCGGGGGCCACCTGGGCGGGCGGGATCGGCGAGTTCGCGCTCGCCGCGGTCGGCGGTGTCGGGGTCGGTCTCGTCCTCATGGCGCCCCTGCACTGGCTGCGCACACACCTGACCGAGCCGCTCCTGCAGAACACGCTCTCGCTGCTCATCCCGTTCGTCGCCTACGGAGTCGCCGAGCAGGCGCACGCCTCCGGGGTGCTCGCGGTCGTGGTCGTCGCCCTCTACCTGGGCCACCGCGCGTGGGAGGTCGACTTCGCCACCAGGCTCCAGGAGGAGGCGGTGTGGAAGATGGTCGCCTTCGTGCTGGAGTCCGCGGTGTTCGCCCTGATCGGTCTGCAGCTGCCGATCGTCCTCAAACGGCTCGGCGAGTACGAGGGCGTCTCCGCCGCCTGGTACGCGGTGGCCGTCTTCCTGGTCGTGGTGGTGGCCCGGTTCGTCTGGGTCTACCCGGCCACCTTCCTGCCGCGGCTGCTGTCGGCGCGCATCCGGGAGCGCGAGGAGAACCCCACCTGGCGGGGCGCGATGGTCACCTCGTGGGCCGGCATGCGCGGTGTCGTGTCCCTGGCCATCGCCTTCGCCATCCCGTCGACCATGGCCGCGGGCCCCCGCAACCTGATCCTCTTCCTGACCTTCACCACCGTCATCGGCACGCTCGTGGTCCAGGGGGTGACGCTGCCGCCGCTGATCCGGCTGCTGAAGTTCCCCGGCCGCGACCGGCAGGCCGAGACGCTCGCCGAGGCCAACGCCCAGGCGCAGGCCTCGCGGGCCGCGGAGGCCCTGCTCGACGAACTCCTCTCCGACGAGCGCAACGCCCTGCCTCCGCCGCTCGCCGACCGGCTGCGCATGGTCCTGGAGCGCCGCCGCAACGCGGTCTGGGAGCGGCTCGGCCAGGTCAACCCGATCACCGGCGAGTCCGTGGACGACACCTACCGCCGGCTGTCCCGCGAGATGATCAGCGCCGAACGCGAGGTCTTCGTCAGGCTCCGTGACCACCGCTACATCGACGACGAGATGCTGCGCGCGCTGCTGAAACGCCTGGACCTGGAGGAGGCGGCGGCCTTCCGGGAGGCCGGCTAGGCCCCGCGACGCCGGGATGATCCAAACGACAGGGCCTAGGGTTCCGGGGCGGCTGCCGGGGGCTCCGGGAACGGTCGTCCGGTGACGACGGCGGCGATCGTCGTCCCGCGCGCGAAGGCGTCCTCTTCCGCGAGGGTGACGAGTCCGTACAGCATCTTGGCGACATAGAGACGCTCCACGGGCAGCGCGTGCCGCTGCTCGAAGTCCTGTGCGAACACGTCCAGTGCGGGCGTCGTACGGGCGTAACCACCGCAGTGGAAGCGGTCGTCCAGGGCCCAGGCGCCGCTGCGGGCCCCGAAGGCACGTTCCTGCAGGGCCTGTACGTCCGCTTCCAGGAAGCCGCCCTTCAGGACCGGTATCCCGAGGGCGCGCTGCCCGGCCGCCAGCCCGGCGGCGAGTCCGGCGAGCGTTCCGCCGGTGCCGCAGGCGACCGCGACGACGTCGGCGTGACCGCGCAGCTCCTCGCCGAGGGCCCGGCAGCCGCGTACGGCCTCGGCGTTGCTGCCGCCTTCGGGGACGACGTACGCCTCCTCGGCGCCGGCCGCGCGCAGGATCGCGGCCAGCGTCTCCGGTTCGCCCTTGCGGCGATATGTCGATCTGTCGATGAAGTGCAGCCGCATGCCGTCGGCCGCGCACCGGGCCAGGGACGGGTTGAGCGGGCGGTCGGCCAGCTCCTGGCCGCGGACCACGCCCGTGGTCGGCAGGCCCAGCAGCCGGCCGGCGGCGGCGGTGGCGCGCAGATGGTTGGAGTAGGCCCCGCCGAACGTGACCAGGGCGCGGCCCTGCGCCGCCGCGATGTTCGGCACCAGCTTGCGCCACTTGTTGCCGATCAGCTCCGGGTGGATGAGATCGTCCCGCTTGAGCAGCAGCCGAAGCCCGCGGCGCTCGAACCGGCCGTCCCGCACCTCGTGGAGAGGGGAGGGAAGGCGGGGGCGGAGGGAGTTCGGGCCGGTCACGGCTTCATTGTCGCCCGGTGCGCCCGGAGACGGCCCGCGCCCCCGGCGGCGCTACCCCTTCAGCCGCTCGGCGACCCGTTCCCTGAGCCACTGCATCGTGAAGCCACGGGGGTCCACCTTGCCCGGCTGCCACTCCAGGTGGCCGATGACCGATCTCTCGGTCCAGCCGTGCACGCGGCACACCGCTGCGGCGGCCCGCTCGATCGCCTCCAGCTGCTCCTGCGGCCACGGGTCCTCCCCGTCGCCGAGGTTCTCGCACTCGAAGCCGTAGAAGTGCCGGTTGCCGTCGGTGTTCGCCTCGTTGTCCGGCGGCAGCCCCTTCTCGGCGATCACGGCGCGCAGCACCTCGTCGTCGCCGAGCCCGGCGTGGTTGGCGCGGCCGTAGCCGACCAGATGGACCCTGCCGTCCTTGGTGATCACGCCGTGGCACAGCGGCCCCGGCAGGTCCGGGTAGCCGTCGCGGCACAGCTCCACCGTGTGTTCGCTGCCCTTGGTCACCGTGTGGTGGATCATCACGCCGTGGACAGGGCCCCAGGGGCCCTTGTGATTGCGGTTGTGGTCCTGCCAGTCGCCGACCTCGACGACCGTGACGCCCTCCGCCCGAAGCGCGTCCAGGAATGCGCTCGCCGACATGGGTGGGGCCATGCCCGACTCCTTCGTGCCGTGCCCGTCCGGCCGCCGCTCGCGGCCGTCTGTCCTGCCTGCTTCTACCGAAACCGGACGTCCCGGAACACATCGTTCGTACGTTGTGCGAGCCGATCCGGACAGACGGCACCGACCATGACGGCCGGGCGAGGGTCGAGCGAGGTCCCTCTTTGTGCCCGCTGATCCGATGATCCATTCCCGCTCTTTCGGGTAATGGCGCGCGTACGCACCGTGCTGGAAGGCTCGGGTACGAGACCGGTGCCCGGTGCGAGTTCGGCACCGGGCATACATGGGAGGGCATTTCCTTATGTCGGTAGGCGAAGAGGTCCGCACGGAGCAGGGCAAGCCGCAGCAGTCCCTCGGGACGGCGGCGGCGCGGAACCTGGCCACCACCACCAAGTCCGTTCCACAGATGCAGGAGATCAGCTCCCGCTGGCTGCTGCGCACGCTCCCCTGGGTGGACGTCCAGGGCGGCACTTACCGGGTGAACAGGCGATTGACGTACGCCGTCGGCGACGGCCGCATCACTTTTGTGAAGACCGGCGACCAGGTCGAGGTCATCCCCGCCGAACTGGGCGAGTTGCCGGCCCTGCGGTCGTACGAGGACGAGGAGGTGCTGACCGAGCTGGCCCGGCGCTGCCGTCAGCGCGACTTCGCACCGGGTGAGGTGATCGCCGATTTCGGTAACCAGACGAACGAGGTCTATCTGCTGGCCCACGGCCGGGTGGAGAAGATCGGCACGGGCCCGTACGGCGACGACGCCGTCCTCGGGGTCCTCGCCGACGGCGCCTACTTCGGTGACCAGGCACTGCTCGACCCCGAGGCGATCTGGGAGTACACCGTCCGCGCGGACACCGCGACCACGGTCCTGATTCTCAGCCGCCAGGACTTCGAGCAGATCGCGGAGCGCTCCGACTCGCTGCGCGCGCACCTCGAACAGCTCCGCGCGCTCCCCGAGCAGCGGACCAACAAGTACGGCGAGAAGGAGGTCGAGCTGGCGGCCGGCCACTCCGGCGAGCCCGACATCCCGCACACCTTCGTGGACTACGAGGCACGGCCCCGCGAGTACGAGCTGAGCATCGCGCAGACCGTGCTGCGCATCCACACGCGCGTGGCCGACCTCTACAACCAGCCGATGAACCAGACCGAGCAGCAGCTGCGGCTCACGGTCGAGGCGCTGAAGGAGCGCCAGGAGCACGAGCTGGTCAACAACCCGGAGTTCGGCCTGCTCAGCAACTGCGAGTACGACCAGCGGATCCAGCCGCACGAGGGCGTGCCGAGCCCGGACGACCTGGACGAGCTGCTCAGCCGCCGTCGGGGCACCAAGCTGCTGCTGGCCCACCCGCGCGCGATCGCCGCGATCGGACGCGAGCTGAACAAGCGGGGACTCGTCCCGGAGACGATCGACATCGCCGGCAACCGCATCCCCACCTGGCGCGGGGTGCCGATCTACCCGTGCAACAAGATCCCGATCAGCGAGGCCCGTACGACCTCCATCATCGCCATGCGTACCGGCGAGTCCGAGCAGGGCGTCATCGGCCTCAGGCAGTCCGGCATCCCGGACGAGATCGAGCCGAGCCTGTCCGTCCGTTTCATGGGCATCAACGAACAGGCCATCATCAAGTACCTGGTGACGGCCTACTACTCGGCCGCCGTCCTGGTGCCCGACGCGCTCGGCGTGCTGGAGAACGTCGAGATCGGCCGGTGGAGGTGACGTTTCCGCACGTCGCGGCCGTGTCCCCGCCCGCCGGGGCGGGTAGGCCCTCGGGGTACGCGTCCGGCCGGGCCGGTGACGCCGGCCCTCGCGGACCTGTCGAGGGGGAGGCATGGCCGAGTTCATGACGGAGACCGACGAGCGTTCCCCCGGTGTGCCGTACGCCGGCACACCGGGGGAACCACCGGAGGGGACCGGGGACGCCGCCACCGGTCCGATCGACGGGCAGGAGGCGGCGGCACTGCTGGAGCGCACCCGGGAGCTGGTCGACCCGGAGTTGCGCGCGGCCGTCGAGTCGCTGCCCGGCGCCATGCGCCGGATCGGGCTCTATCACTTCGGCTGGCAGCACACCGACGGCACGCCTGCGGCGGACAACGCGGGCAAGGCGATAAGGCCGGCGCTCGTGCTGGCGGCTGCCGCCGCGCTCGGCGGGCCGGCGGCGCGGGCGGCGGCCGTCCCGGCGGCAGCGGCGGTCGAACTGGTCCACAACTTCACGCTGTTGCACGACGACGTGATGGACCGGGACACCACCCGCCGGCACCGGCCGACGGCCTGGAGCGTGTTCGGTGTGGCCGACGCCATCCTCGCCGGTGACGCCCTTCAGGCGCTGGCGCTGCGGCTGCTCGCCGCGGACCCGCACCCGGCCTCCGCCCCGGCCGCGGCCCGGCTCACGGCCTGTGTCGTGGAGCTGTGCGAGGGCCAGCACCTGGACACCGGCCTGGAGCAGTGCGCGCCGGACGCGGTCACCCTGGACGAGGTGCTCGCCATGGCCGAGGCCAAGACCGGCGCCCTGCTGGGCTGTGCCTGCGCGCTCGGAGCGCTGTACGCGGGCGCCGGCGAGGACGAGGTGGCCGCGCTGGACGGCTTCGGCCGCCAGGCCGGGCTCGCCTTCCAGCTGATCGACGACGTCATCGGCATATGGGGAGACCCGCGGCGCACCGGCAAGCCGGCCGGCGCGGATCTCGTCGCGCGCAAGAAGTCCCTGCCGGTGGTGGCGGCGCTCACCTCCGGAACCCCGGCGGCGGACGAACTGGCCGCGCTGTACGGGAAGCCGTACCTCAAGGAGGAGGCGGACGCCGGGGAGATCGCGCGTACGGCGCTGGCGGTGGAGCGGGCCGGCGGCCGGGACTGGGCGCAGGCCGAGGCGGCCGACCGGATGGCCCGGGCCATGCAGGAGCTGGCCCGAGCGGTCCCCGACCCGGAGGCGGCGGGCGGTCTGCTGGCGCTCGCCGAGTTCGTCACCCGGCGCACCAACTGAGGGAACCGGCGCGCTAAGGACACGCGCACCGGCTGAGGGCCGCCGGTCCGGCGGCCGGGAAGGACCCCGGAGTCCCCGGGCCCGTGCGGCTCCTGACCCCGCGCGGGCATCGGGGGCTCCGGCCAGGCGGCCCCGCACATCCCCACGGCGTGCGGGGCCCCGCTCTGTCCGGGCCCACCCACCGGAAACCCGCTGTCCGAACCTGACCCCGAAAGACCCTTGCACCACGACGCCTGGAGTACTACAAATGAACCACTACAGACGGAGCGGTCCGATGGACGGCCGCCCCGGTCGTTCCCCACCTCGACGAAAAGAGAACGGCTTGCGCAAGCTCACGTACTACATCGCCTGCTCGATCGACGGCTTCATCGGTGACGAGCACGGCGACGCCACCGCGATGTACCGCTTCGCGGAGGAGGAGTACTTCGGCTACATGGCGGCGGAGTTCCCGGAGACCCTGCCCACCCACTTCCGCCGGGCGATCGGCATCGACCACATGGAGAACAAGCGGTTCGACACGATCATCCAGGGCCGGGGCAGCTACGAGATCGCCCTCAAGGAGGGCATCACCAGCCCCTACGGCCACCTGCGCGAATACGTCGCCTCCCGCAGCCTCGGCGCCTCGCCCGACCCGAACGTCGAGATCATCGCCGACGACCTGGTCGGCCGGGTCCGCGCGCTGAAGGCGGAGGACGGCGGGCTGGGCATCTATCTGTGCGGCGGTTCGCAGGTCGCCGGAGCGCTGCTCGACGAGATCGACGAACTCGTGATCAAGACCTACCCCCTTGTCTACGGCAGGGGCATGCCCATGTTCGGCGGCGGTCTGGACCTCAAGGAGTTCACCCTGGACTCCGTGCGCACCTTCGGCAACGGCGTGCTGGTGCGGACGTACGGCAGGAAGCGCTGAGGCCGCCGCCCCTCTACCCTGAGGGCATGGGCAGCGAGCAACCGGTCTGTCCCGTCTGCGGACAGAGCGTCGAAACGGTCGTCAAGCGGCACAAGACCCTGGGCGCCTGGGTGCCGGTCTGGGGCGCCGGCCCGTGCCGCAACCCGGACTGCCCGGCCAACGCCGACACCGGCCGACCCGCCGACTCGGGCCGACCGGCCGCCTCCGACCGGCCGACCGGCTCCGTCCGACCCGCCGACTCCGGCCGGTCCGCCGGGGAGTCGCCGCAGCCGGGCGGCAGCGGTCCGGAGAACCCGTCGGCGGCCGGGGCACCGTAGCGTGGGCGCATGCCGAAACTTCCGTACATCCTGCACATCACCGAGCGCTCCCTGTGGGAGACGGCGCGCGAGCGCGGTGCCTACGAACTGTCCACCCGGGGCCGCACCCTTCAGGAGGAGGGCTTCATCCACTGCTCCACCCGGGAGCAGCTCCCGCGCATCGCCGACTTCCTCTACGGCGGCTACGACGGCCCGGACGAACTGGTCGTGCTGGTCGTGGACCCGGCCCTGGTCGGGGCGCCGGTGCGGTACGAGTCCGCCGAGCCGGGCGGGGAGGAGTTCCCGCACGTGTACGGGCCCGTACCGGTCGAGGCGGTGGTGGACGTCGAGACCTGGGGCTGAGGCAGCCCGCCCGTCTCCGGATCGCGGCCGGTCAGGCAGTAGACGCCGCCGGCCGGGTCGCGCATCACGGTCCAGTGGGAGCCCTCGCTCACGAGCACGGCACCCAGCTCCTCGTGCCGCGCGCGGACGGCGGCGATGTCCGCGCAGGCGACGTCGAGGTGAGCGGAGGCCGGGCGCTCCTCGTCGAGCCGCTGGAGCAGCAGTCGGACGGGGAAGCCCGCCGGAGGCGGCAGCACGGTGAACTCCGGCCGGGAACCCGGCTGTCGCTCCCACCCGGTCAGCTCGGTCCAGAAGGCGGTCTCGGTGTCGTACCGGGACGGCGGGATGTCGAGGCACACCTGGTCCAGCCGGCTGCCGGACACCACCGGCGGCCGTACCGACTCACCGTGCCAGGGCACGGCGCAGAACAACTGGCCTCCGGGTGAGCGCAGTACGACCCAGTCGCCGTGGTCCGCCACGACAGCGGCGCCGAGCCGGCGGGCGAGTGCGGTCAACTCCCGTACGTCCTCGGCGCACAGGTCGATGTGGGCGCCGCCGTGCCCCTCGGTGACGCCCTGGAGCTTCACGCTCGGGTCCGCTCCCTCGGGCAGCAGCGTCACGAACTCGCCGTCCGTGCCGCGGAACTCGGACAGCCGGGTACCGGTGGCGGCGGTCCAGAAGGCGCAGGCGTCGGCGAACTGTGCGGCGGGGCGGTCGGCGAAGGCGTACGTCCAGCGGATCGTCATGCGGCGAGTCTGCGGGTGGGTCCTCCCGGTGATCAAGCGCTTTGCGGGGCGGGGAGGTCAGCCCGCGGGGCGTTCGATGAAGCGGAGCTGGTTGCCCGCCGGGTCCCGGAAGGCGCAGTCGCGCACCCCGTACGGCTGGTCCGTCGGCTCCTGCAGGACGTCGGCGCCGGACTCCCGTACCCGCTCGTACAGCGCGTCGCAGTCCTCGGTGGTGAAGATGACCCCGCGCAGCAGGCCCTTGGCGAGAAGTTCGTTGAGCGCCTGCTTGTCGGCGGGGGAGGCGTCCGGGCTCGCGTCCGGCGGCTCCAGGACGATCTCCACGTCCGGCTGGAGCGGAGAACCCAGGGTCACCCAGCGCATCCCCTCGAAGCCCACGTCGTTGCGGATCTCCAGACCGAGCACATCGCGGTAGAAGGAGATGGCCTTGTCATGGTCGTCCACGGCGATGAAACATTGCGCGAGTTTCACGTCCATGGACTCACCCTAGAACCGACGGGCGGGCCACGCCTCAGTACGGGCGGCGGCGCGGCCGGGTCAGCCGCCGGGCCACGCAGGACGGGATCACCGCGCTCTCCTCGTGATCGCGGGCGCGGTAGGCGCTCGGCGTCTCGCCCACCAGTTCGGTGAACCGGGAGCTGAAGGAACCGAGCGAGGTGCAGCCGACGGCGAGGCACACCTCGGTCACGGTGAGATCGCCCCGGCGCAGCAGCGCCTTGGCCCGCTCGACCCGCCGGGTCATCAGATAGCTGTACGGCGTCTCCCCGAACGCCTTGCGGAAGCTGCGCTGGAAGTGGCCCGGGGACATCAGGGCGTCACGGGCGAGCACGGTCATGTCGAGAGGCTCGGCGTACTCGCGGTCCATGCGGTCGCGCACCCGCCGCAGCCGTCTCAGGTCCTCCAGGGCGGTCACCCGCTCAGCTTGGCACAGGAGCACACGGCGGAGCCCCCGAAGCCGCGAGAGCGGCCCACCCGGGTTCCGGGTGGGCCGCTCTTCCGTGGCCCTGGCCTGCGGCCGAAGCGGTCGCAGGCGACGGGAGCAAGGGGCCTGGGATCAGGCCTTCTTGGTCTCCCAGAAGATCTTGTCGATCTGGGCGATGTAGTCGAGCGCCTTCTGGCCCGTCGCCGGGTCCGTGGACGCCTTGGCGGCCGAGAGGGCCTTCAGGGTGTCGTTGACCAGCTGGTGCAGCTCCGGGTACTTCTCGAAGTGCGGGGGCTTGAAGTAGTCGCTCCAGAGGACGGAGACGTGGTGCTTCGCCAGCTCCGCGCGCTGCTCCTTGATGACGGTGGCGCGTGCCTGGAAGTGGGGGTCGTCATTGCCGGCCATCTTTTCCTGGACGGCCTTCACCGACTCCGCCTCGATGCGGGCCTGGGCCGGGTCGTACACGCCGCAGGGCAGGTCGCAGTGGGCGCTGACCTTGACCTTGGGGGCAAACAGGCGGGAAAGCATGGAGCATTCCTTCCTCGTGATCGTCTTCTCAGGTGCGACATTACTCCCTGGGGAAGGCGATTTCTCGGGTGCCCCCTAGGGCTTAGGACAAAAGTCCAGGGTCAGACTGAGACTGGTGGAGGAACGGACCGGGGAGGTGCCGGGGATGCCGGAGCTGTCACAGGAGACCGAACGGGGGAGGGCCGGGGCGCCCTTCGGGATCGCGGAGGTGACGGGTCCGTCCATGGTGCCCACGCTGCACCACGGGGATCAGCTGCTCGTGCGGTACGGGGGTGCGGTCCGGCCCGGTGACGTCGTGGTGCTGCGTCACCCGTTCCAGCAGGACCTGCTGGTCGTCAAGCGTGCCGTGGAGCGGCGCGAGGGCGGCTGGTGGGTGCTCGGGGACAACCCGTACGCGGGCGGGGACAGCACGGACTACGGGGTGGTGCCCGAGGAGCTGATCCTCGGCAAGGCGTGGTTCCGGTACCGGCCGGCCAGGGCCGGTCAGCGGTCGCCGCTCGCGCTGCTGCGCTGGGCGTTCTCGGCGGCGAGGCCGCTGCTGCCCGACCGGTCGGCCTCCAGGCGCTTGCGGGCCCGGTAGGCGGCCACGTTGGCGCGGGTGGCGCAGCGGTCCGAGCAGTAGCGCCGGGAGCGGTTGGTGGAGGTGTCCAGGTAGGCGTTGCGGCACGGGGGCGCCTGGCACAGGCCGAGGCGGTCCACGCCGTACTCCGTGAGGTGGAAGGCCAGGCCCATCGCCGCGATCGCCGCGTAGCCGGCGGTGGCGTTGGAGGGGTGGTCGGCCAGGTGCATGTGCCACAGGGGGCGGCCGTCCTCGTCCCGGTAGTCGTGCCCGGAGATCTGCGGCGACACCGGGAACTCCAGGAGCAGGGAGTTCAGCAGGTCCACGGCCAGCGTCTCGTCGCCCTTGTCGGCTGCCTCGAAGACCGCGCGCAGCCGGGCCCGGACCGAGCGGAAGCGGGTGACGTCGGCGTCGGTGGCGCGGCGGCCGGCCGACGCGTTGACGCCGAAGAGGTCGCGGACGGCCTCGACCGTGGTCAGGGTGTCCTTGCCCCGGGCCGGCTCCTCGGTGTTGACGAGGCGTACGGCGTAATCCGAGTAATAGGCCAGTTCCACTTGTAGTCCTTACGAGGGCGTCTTATCGTCGTGTCTGCGGTCGGGTAACAGCCGGTCGTGCTTCCAGGGTATTACGCGAACGAGGGGAGTAGGTGTTCCATGACCACGAGTGCCGGAACCGACTGGGCAGCCTGGCAGGAGAGCTGGGACCGGCAGCAGGAGTGGTACATGCCGGACCGCGAGGACCGCTTCCGGATCATGCTCGACATGGTCGAGGCATTCGTCGGGACGGCCCCGCGCGTGCTCGACCTCGCCTGCGGCACCGGCAGCATCACCGCCCGGCTGCTCGGCCGCTTCCCCACGGCCGCCAGCACCGGAGTCGACCTCGACCCGGCGCTGCTCGCCATCGCGCACGGCACCTTCGAGGGCGACGACCGGGTCTCCTTCGTCACCGCCGACCTCAAGGACCCCGACTGGCCGGCGAAGCTGCCGTACGACTCCTACGACGCCGTCCTGACCGCCACGGCCCTGCACTGGCTGCACAGCGAACCCCTCGCGGCCCTCTACGGTCAGGTCGCGGAGCTGGTCCGCGACGGCGGTGTCTTCATGAACGCGGACCACATGATCGATGACAGCACGCCCCGGATCAACGCGGCCGAGCGCGTCCAGCGCCGCGCCCGCATGGATCAGGCCAAGCGGGACGGCGCCCTGGACTGGGCCGAGTGGTGGCAGCTGGCGGCGCAGGACCCGGTCCTCGCCGAGCCCACCGCCCGCCGCTTCGAGATCTACGGCGAACACGCGGACGGGGACACTCCGTCGGCGGCATGGCATGCGCGCACGCTGAGGGAGCGGGGATTCGGCGAGGCCCGGCCGGTGTGGTGCTCGCCGTCGGACACCCTGCTGCTGGCGCTGAAGTGAGCCCGGCATGAGCGAGAGGGGCGGTACGGAAGACCCGTACCGCCCCTCTCGCTTCGGCGGGGTGTCAGAGAACCTTCGACAGGAACGACTGCGTCCGCTCGTGCTGCGGGTTCGTCAGGACGTCTCTCGGGTGGCCGGATTCGACCACCACGCCGCCGTCCATGAAGACCAGGCTGTCGCCCACCTCGCGGGCGAAGCCCATCTCATGGGTGACGACGACCATGGTCATACCGGACTCGGCGAGGTCCCGCATGACGTCCAGGACGTCACCGACCAGCTCCGGGTCCAGGGCCGAGGTCGGCTCGTCGAACAGCATCAGCTTCGGGTCCATGGCCAGCGCGCGGGCGATCGCCACGCGCTGCTGCTGGCCGCCGGACAGCTGGGAGGGGTAGTGCCCGGCCCGGTCGGCCAGGCCCACGCGCTCCAGCAGCTGCATGGCGCGCTCCTTGGCCTGCGTCCGGCCGACGCCCCGCACCTGCACCGGCGCCTCCATGACGTTCTCCAGGGCCGTCATGTGCGGGAACAGGTTGAAGCGCTGGAAGACCATCCCGATGTCGCGGCGCTTCATGGCGACCTCGCGGTCGCGCAGCTCGTACAGCTTCTCGCCCTGCTGGCGGTAGCCGACCAGCTCGCCGTCGACGTACAGCCGGCCCGCGTTGACCTTCTCCAGGTGGTTGATGCACCGCAGGAAGGTCGACTTGCCGGAGCCGGAGGGGCCGATGAGGCAGAACACCTCGCCCGGCTTCACCTCCAGGTCGATGCCCTTGAGCACCTCGACGTGGCCGAAGGACTTGTGGACGCCCTCCGCCTTCACCATCGGGACGGTGCGCTGCGGCGGGGTGTCCTGCGTCTTGCTCAGCTTGTCGGTCATGCCATGCCTCCCTTGGGCCGGCCCAGGGAGAGCATGTTGGTCTTCACCCTCTGCCACGGCGTCGGTGGCAGCTGGCGGCTGGAGCCGCGGGCGTAGTAGCGCTCGATGTAGTACTGGCCCACGCTCAGCACCGAGGTCATGATCAGGTACCAGGCCGCGGCGAGGAAGTACATCTCCACCGGGGCACCGGAGTTCTGGCCGATGTCCTGGGCGTAGCGGAACAGCTCGGGATACTGGACGGCCGCCACGAGCGAGGTCGTCTTCAGCATGTTGATCACTTCGTTGCCCGTCGGCGGCACGATCACGCGCATCGCCTGCGGGATGATCACCCTGCGCAGTGTCTTGCTGTGGCTCATGCCGAGCGCGTGCGCCGCCTCGGTCTGGCCCTCGTCCACCGCGAGCAGGCCGGCCCGGCAGATCTCGGCCATGTACGCCGCCTCGTTCAGACCCAGGCCGAGCAACGCCGTCAGCAACGGCGTCATGAAGTTCGACCACTCGTCCTTGTAGAGGGGCATCAGGTTGATGTAGTGGAAGACCAGGCCCAGGTTGAACCAGAGGAACAGCTGGACCAGGACCGGGGTGCCGCGGAAGAACCAGATGTAGAACCAGGCGATGGACGAGGTCACCGGGTTCTTCGACAGCCGCATCACCGCGAGGAGGATGCCGCCGACGATGCCGATCAGCATCGAGAGGACCGTCAGCAGCAGCGTCTTGTAGACGCCGGTCATGATCCGGTCGTCGAAGAAGTAGTCGGGAACGGCCTGCCAGTTGATCTCGCCCTGGCCGAACGCGTAGATGATCGCGGCGAAGAGCGCGATCGCGATGACGGCGGCGGCGTACCGCCCGTAGTGCCGGACCGGGATGGCCTTGATGGCCTCGGCGCCGGCCGGGGGCGTGTCCGTCGGCCCCGCCGTCTTGTCGATGTCAGTCACGGGTATTGCCTCTCAGTGGCCGCTTCTGCCGGTCGCGGTCACTTGCCGCCGTTGATCACGGACTCCTTGACGGCGCCGTCCTGGGCGCCCCACTTCTCGAGGATCGACTTGTACTCGCCGTTCTGGATGATCGCGTTCATCGCGGCCTGGAGGGCGTCGCGCAGCTGCGTCTCCTTCTTGGAGACCGCGATGCCGTACGGCGCCGCCTCGACCTGGTCGCCGACGATCTCGAAGTCCTTGCCGCCGCCGGAGGTCTTCACCGCGTACGCGGCGACCGGGAAGTCGGCGGACACGGCGTCCGCACCACCGGAGCGCAGGCGGGTCTGGGCCTGCTGGTTGTCGTCGAAGGCCTCGATGGCCATCTTCTTGCCGCCCGGACACTTCTTGGCCTGCTGCTTGGCCAGGTCCTCCGAGGTGGTGCCGCGCTGGACGGCGAGCTTCTTGCCGCACAGGTCGTCCCAGGTCGTGATGCCCTTGGTGTCGCCCTTGCGGGTGTAGATCGAGACACCGGCGGTCAGGTAGTCGACGAAGTCGACGCCCTCACCGACCTTCTTGCCGGTGTCCGGGTCGACGCCCTCCTGACGGTTCTTGTTGTCGGTCATGGCCGACATCGCGATGTCGTAGCGGTCCGAACGCAGACCGGTGAGCAGGGCGTCGAAGGTGCCGTTCTGGAACTCGAACGTCACCCCGAGCTGCTTGCCCAGCGCCGCCGCCAGGTCGGGGTCCAGGCCGACGATCTTGCCGGAGGAGTCCTTGTACTCCACCGGGGCGTACGCGATGTCCGAGCCGACCCGGATCTTGCCCTTGCTGCGGATGTCCTGCGGGAGCTTGTCGGCGAGCGGGGCGCTGTTGGTGGACGCGCTGCCGGAGTCCTTGTCCTTCTCGGTCTGGTCACCGCAGCCGGTGAGCAGCAGGGCGCCTGCGACCGCGATCGCACCGACCGCGGCCAGACGGGAGCGCACGGCGGTGGTACGACGGGTGGAGCTTGCGGTCATCGTGGTTCCTCCGGCGGATGGGAAGAGTTGCCGATGGGTCGACGGAAACACACACCTTCGGGTGTCGCGACCTCGTGGGTTTACGGCATCTTGCCATTCGGACTACGCCATTCAGGGGCGTCGCTATGTCAAAATCGGATAACGGGTGACCCCCGAATCGCATCAGGTCGGTACAACCTTGGTCCATAGCCGCCGAACCATCTACGGGAATCCAGCCCTCCGGCCGGAAAATCTTCAGCCCGTCTCACGATGTGATCACCCAGGTCTGCGTGTTTTCACGCCAAAACGGCCCCGTCGGCCGCGCGTCACCTCCGCGTCGCCTTCCGGTTCCTGGATGTGACCTTGGACCTAATGGACTCGTCGCGGGCACCGTCCGTCCGGTAAGAAGGTTCTTTACACCCCTCATCCGGGGCTCAGGGCGCGTGTGCGGCGCGCCCGTCGCGTATGGCCTCGTACGTATCAAGCAATCGGGCCGTGCGCGGTGCCCGCCCACCCCTCACCAGGAGTGGTCGACCCTCAAACCATGCATACCTAAGGGGTAAGACAAAGTGGCAGCGGAGATCGTCAATCCTCGCAGCGACGGCACAACGGACCAGGACGGCGGGGCCGAGCCCCTCGATTCCTTCGATCCGGTGTTCGCGCTGCACCGCGGCGGCAAGATGGCAGTGCAGGCCACCGTGCCGGTCCGTGACAAGGACGACCTTTCCCTCGCGTACACGCCCGGCGTCGCGCGCGTGTGCACCGCGATCGCGGAGCAGCCGGAACTGGTCAACGACTACACGTGGAAGTCCAGCGTGGTCGCCGTCGTGACCGACGGTACGGCCGTGCTCGGACTCGGGGACATCGGTCCCCAGGCATCCCTCCCCGTGATGGAGGGCAAGGCGATCCTGTTCAAGCAGTTCGGCGGAGTCGACGCGGTGCCGATCGCGCTCGACTGCACCGACGTGGACGAGATCGTCGAGACCGTCGTCCGGCTCGCTCCCTCGTTCGGCGGAGTGAACCTGGAGGACATCTCGGCGCCCCGGTGCTTCGAGATCGAGAAGCGGCTCCAGGAGCGCCTGGACATCCCGGTCTTCCACGACGACCAGCACGGTACGGCCGTCGTGACGCTCGCGGCGCTGCGCAACGCGGCGCGGCTGAGCGGGCGCGAGATCGGGCAGCTGCGGGCCGTCATCTCGGGCGCCGGCGCGGCCGGTGTCGCCATCGCCAAGATGCTGATCGAGGCCGGCATCGGGGACGTGGCCGTGGCGGACCGCAAGGGCGTCGTGTCGGCCGACCGGGAGGACCTGACTCCGGTCAAGCGCGAGCTGGCCGGATTCACCAACAAGGCCGGCCTCTCCGGCTCGCTGGAGGACGCCCTCGCGGGCGCGGACGTCTTCATCGGCGTCTCCGGCGGTACGGTCGCCGAGGAGGCCGTCGCCTCCATGGCGAAGGGTGCCTTCGTGTTCGCGATGGCCAACCCGAACCCCGAGGTGCACCCGGACGTCGCGCACAAGTACGCGGCGGTCGTCGCCACCGGGCGCTCGGACTTCCCGAACCAGATCAACAACGTGCTGGCCTTCCCCGGGATCTTCGCGGGCGCGCTGCAGGTGCGGGCCACGCGGATCACGGAGGGGATGAAGATCGCTGCCGCTGAGGCTCTGGCCGCGGTGGTCGGCGATGATCTCGCCGCCGACTATGTGATTCCGTCGCCGTTCGACGAGCGGGTCGCTCCGGCGGTGACCGCGGCGGTGGCCGCGGCTGCCCGTGCCGAGGGCGTCGCTCGTCGCTGACGTTGCGCTGAATGGCCCCGTCCGTTTGGGCGGGGCCATTCTTTTTATACGCCACCCGCCCACCTGTTCGGGCGTCTGCGAGGGCACCCTTGAGGTTCGTCGGTGCCGGGCTGTGCCGCATGGGTGCCGTTGCGCAAGAGGGCATGTGTCACAGCAGGGCCTGGTTCCGTCGGCTGCATCGCGCACCTATCGTCGGCAGCATGTTCGCTGTCTACGCCGCCCGAATCGACCGCGACCAGCCGCTCACCGGCCTTGAGTTGGGGGAGCGTCCGGCCCCCGAGGCCCGTCCCGGCTGGAGCACCATCACGGTGCGGGCCGCTTCCCTCAACCATCACGACCTCTGGTCCCTGCGGGGCGTCGGCCTCCCGGAGGACCGGCTGCCGATGATCCTCGGCTGCGACGCCGCCGGCGTCGACGCGGACGGCAACGAGGTCGTCCTGCACTCCGTCATCGGCCAGTCCGGTCACGGCGTCGGGCCCGACGAGCCGCGCTCCATCCTCACCGAGCGCTACCAGGGCACCTTCGCCGAGCAGGTCGCCGTGCCGACCTGGAACGTCCTGCCCAAGCCGAAGGAGCTGTCCTTCGCCGAGGCCGCCTGTCTGCCGACCGCCTGGCTGACGGCGTACCGGATGCTGTTCACCAACGCCGGGGTACGACCCGGGGACTCGGTCCTCGTGCAGGGCGCGGGCGGCGGTGTCGCCACGGCCGCGATCATCCTCGGCAAGGCGGCCGGGCTGCGGGTCTTCGCCACCAGCCGGGACGAGGCGAAGCGGAAGCGGGCCCTGGAGCTGGGGGCGGTGGAGGCCGTGGAGCCCGGGGCGCGGCTGCCGCAGCGGGTGGACGCCGTCATCGAGACCGTCGGCGCCGCCACCTGGTCCCACTCGGTGAAGTCCCTGCGGCCCGGGGGCACGCTCGTCATCTCCGGTGCCACCAGCGGGGACCGGCCCTCGCATGCCGAGCTGACCCGGATCTTCTTCCTCGAACTGAAGGTCGTCGGCTCCACCATGGGCACCAAGGACGAGCTGGAGGACCTGCTCTCCTTCTGCGCCGCGACCGGTGTACGGCCCGTCATCGACGAGGAGCTGCCGCTGGACCGGGCCCGCGAGGGCTTCGAGCGGCTCGCGTCCGGGGAGCAGTTCGGGAAGATCGTGCTCACCAACTCCTGAGGTTCGCCGGGGGCGTCGGGTCCCTGGAGTGAGAGGCGGGTCCGGGTGCCGGGCCCGCCTTTCGCGCGCCCGGGTGTCAACTTTGGTTGACGTGCGCGGGATGTCAACCTAGATTGACGGCATGAGTGAGGCAACCGATCTCGCCGAGCGCGCCGGTGACCGTGATCCGCGGGTCGGACTGCGGGCCGTGGCCGCGCTGCGCCGGCTGCTGGAGCAGCTGGAGGCGGTACAGGTGCGCAGTGCGCGCAATCAGGGCTGGTCGTGGCAGGAGATCGCCGCGGAGCTGGGTATCAGCAGGCAGGCCGTGCACAAGAAGTACGGGAGGCGTTGATGTTCGAGCGGTTCACGAAGGACGCCCGGGCGGTGGTCGAAGGGGCGGTCGCGTACGCGGACGAGGGCGGGGCACGGTCGGTCGATGCCGAGCATCTGCTGCTCGCGCTCCTCGACCGGGAGGGCAGCCGGGGCTCCTTCGCACTGTCCGCCCTCGGGCTTCTCGCGGAGTCGAGGGAGCCGGTACGGCAGGCCGTGAGCGAGGCGCGGCGCCATGCGGGGCTGACCCGGGCCGACGTGGATGCGCTGGCGGGGCTGGGGATCGATGTGTCTCGGATCGTGGCGCGGGTGGAGGAGGTGCACGGCGTCGGGGCGATGGCCTCCGGCGGGCGGGGCAAGGGGGTGTGGGGTGGACGTCGGCCGGGCTTCAGCCGGGCGGCGAAGGATGTGCTGGAGCGGTCTCTGCGGGTTGCTCTCGCCCGGGGTGACCGGCATATCGGGGATGAGCATCTGCTGCTGGCGCTGACTGTGGTGCCGGGGGTGGCGGGGGAGGTGTTGGCCGACCAGGGGGTGACGTTCGAGTCGGTGTCGAGGGTCTGCCCACCCACACACCCGACTCGGCCGACTGAAAGCTGACCACCCGCTCTTCGCCCGCCGACCCGCCCGTTGCCGTTGGCTGGAGGGTGGGCGGGCGTGTCCGTGGGCCTGCCGGGTCAGGGGCTTTCGGTGTGGAGTATGGCTGCGATGTGGGCTGCCGCTGACGACAGGCGGGTGCGGGCCTCGCGGAATTGGGCGGGGGTCACTCCGTGGTCGCGGGCCGCGTCGCGGATGTCGTCGCGGAAGCGGTCCAGGAGGCGGTCCAGGTCGCGGGCCGGGTTGTCCGTGGGGTCCTCGTGGGCCCAGGACGGCTCGTACCCGGCGGGGAAGTCCTCCGGAGCCGATGTGTAGTGCGGTTCCGGGGAGGGAGCCGGGCCGGGCGGTTCTTCCGGTGCGCGGCCGAAGCCCCGGTCCTTGCCCCAGTCCTTGCCGGCGTCCGTTCCCGGGCCGCCCCAGTTCTTCCCGAACTGGCCGAACTCCTTGGCCAGTTCGGTCAGGCCCTCGCGGACGCCGGTCGGCCAGTCGCCGCGCGTGAAGTGGTCCTGGACCCGGTCCTGGACGTGGCGGGCGATGCGCTGCATCTCCTCCTGCGCCTGGGCCCGCGCCCGCTCCTGGGCCTCCTGGGCCTGGCGGCGGGCCCGCTGGGCCTCCTCGCGGGCCCGGCGGCTCTCGTCCTTCGCGCGCCGCGCCTGCTCCTTCCACTCCTGCCTGACCCGGCGCATCTCCTCCTTGGCGGCCTTCCAGGCGTCCTTCTCGCTCAACCCGCCGTTCTCCCCGTAGGGAGCGCCCCCGGACGCCTTCGCGTCCCGGCGGGCCTCGGAGGCGGCGGCGCGCATCTCGCGGCGCAGGTCGCCGGCCGCGCCGCGCACGTCGGCCTTGATCTCGGCGGCCAGTTCGGCGACCGACTCGCGGATCTCCAGCTCCAGGTCGGCCAGCTCACCGCTGCGGTCGGCCAGTTCGGCACGGCCCGCGTCCGTGATGGCGTACACCTTGCGGCCGCCCTCGGTGGTGTGCCGGACCAGGCCCTCCGCCTCCAGCTTGGCCAGGCGGGGGTAGACCGTGCCCGCCGAGGGGGCGTAGAGGCCCTGGAAGCGTTCCTCCAGGAGCCTGATCACTTCGTAGCCGTGGCGCGGAGCCTCGTCGAGCAGCTTCAGCAGATACAGGCGGAGGCGGCCGTGGGCGAAGACGGGGGCCATGTCAGAGCACCTTCTTGTCGGTCGTGCCGTCGGCCGGGGCGCCGGTGGCGCCGGCGTCCTGGCCGGAGACGGAATTGTCCCCCGGGGCGCACGCGGAGTGACCGGCCGGGTGGGGTGCGGTGCCGGTGCGCGGAGTTCCTGGCGGCTCGGTCTCCCAGGAGGTGCTCTCTTCCTCGTCCCGGGGCGGGCGGCGCAGCAGCGCGATCGAGCCGGAGACCGTGGTGGCGCGCAGCCTGCCCGTGCCCGCGCCGAGGCGGCCGGTGATCTTGTGGGCGCCCCACTGGCCGTGCACCCGCAGTCCGTCGAAGGCGTTGGAGATCGTGCCGCTCGCGGTGTTCGCCTCCACCTCCGCGTCCGCCGGGTGCGGCAGGCGGATGGCGATCTCGCCGGAGACGCTGGTGAGACCGACGTCGGTGGGCCCGTCCGGGTCCAGGTCGACGACCATGGAGCCGCTGACGGTGTCGGCGCGCACGGAGGAGCCGGAGCCCTCGACCACGGTCAGGTCGCCCGAGACCGAGTGGAACCTCAGGTCGCCGGTGACGGCCTGGGCCTCCAGGTTCCCGGAGACCGTGTCCGCGCGGACCGGGCCCGAGACGCCGACCAGGGTGGTGTCGCCGTTCACTCCCTTGATCACCGCGGGGCCGCTGATGCCGGAGACGACCGCGCCGGCGCCGACCACGCCCACCTCCACACGGGTGCCGGCGGGGACGGCGAGGGAGACGACGGCGCTGCGGCGCCAGCCCTTGTGGTCGAGCCACTTGAGGAAGCCCTTCCAGGGCAGGTCCTCGTAGGCCACGGTGAGGGTGCTGCCGGTGTGGGTGACCACCAGGGGCGGGCCGTTGAGTTCCGAGACCTCCAGGCGGGCGGGACCCTCGTCCGTGCCCACGACGTTCACCGTGCCGTTGACGATGCGGACCTGGAGGTCGCGTACGGGGGTGTCGAACGCCAGCTTCTGGGGTTCGGTGACGGACCACTCGGACATGGGACCTCCTCGGCCGGGCACGCTCGCGACACGCCATATCGCGTCCTCTGGAAACACGATATATCGTGGCTGCGGGAAGTCAAGGCGCTCTGCGCGGGGGCCGGCCGAAGGGGGAGCCATTCGTGGGCCGGTGGGCGCTTAGGCTGGTGGGAGTTGTTGGCAGGCTGGATGTTTACGCAGGAGACGTGGCCCTATGTACTTCACCGACCGCGGTATCGAGGAGTTGGAGAAGCGGCGTGGCGAGGAAGAGGTCACCTTCGAGTGGCTTGCCGAGCAGTTGCGCACGTTCGTGGATCTGAACCCGGACTTCGAGGTGCCTGTCGAGCGGCTGGCCACCTGGCTCGCGCGGCTCGACGACGAGGACGACGAGTAACGAGCAGGGCACGCGTGAGGGCGATGGGGCGGACGGGGATGCGGATGCGGCCACGTCCCCGCCCTCAGGGGCGATCATCGGCCGTATCGTTCACCGGCTCTCGTCTTCCCCTCCCCCTCCCCCTCCCCGGGAGTTAGCCTTCTCCTCCCATCGGCGAACGGGGGCGTCATGGCTGGAGGAGTCGAACGCGTACGCCTGGACGACGGAACGGTCGTCTGGGCGAGGATCGGCGCGGCCGCCGAGGAAGCGCTGGACGAGGGCGGCTACTGGGACACCGGACTCGGCGACCGGGTCATCGACATGGCGGGGGGCCTGGCCGGCACGGTCGGTGGCGTCGTGCGCTCCCTGCGCGCCGGTCTGGACACACCGGCCCCCGTCGAGGTCTCCGTCAGCTTCGGGATCGAACTGACGGCGCAGTCCGGCAAGATCGTGAGCGCCATCGCCGAGGGTGGCGGCACCTCCTCCCTCACCGTGTCCCTGACCTGGACCGAACCGGCCGCGACAGCGGGGGGCACGGACCCCACGGCGCCGGGCGCCGGGGTCGTACCGCCGCAGTCCTCGGCCCGCGGCGCCGTATGAGCGCCTTCGACGAGATGGTGCGCCCCTCGCTCGCACGCATCGGCGCACCGGGTGACGGGTATGCAACGGACCGTGACTCGTACTGGGGGACCGGGTTCTTCATAGCCCCGGGTTGGCTGTTGACCTGCGCCCACGTCGTGGGGAAGGGGGGAGCCGCGGTGTGCCGAGGGGAGAGCGCCCTGAGCGTGACCTGGCAGGAGCGCACCGCTGCCGGCGCCTGGGAGCCGCGCGGCGGCACCGGGACGGCCGTCGTCGTCGCGCCCCGGCCCGAGGGCACGCGGCCGGCCCGCGACCCCTGGCCGTTCCCCGACCTCGCGCTCGTCCGGGTGACCGGTGCCGACGAGGTGCGCTGCCTCTGGCTCGCCGACCGGGAAGCGGGCCCGCGCACCCCGCTCGGGCTCTACGGCTGGTCGGCACAGACCGGCGAGCTGGGCATCCGGCACGGCAACGGGGAACTGGCCGGGTCCGACGCGCGCGCCCTGCTGCTCGGCGGGAGCCTGCCGATCGGCGGACTCTCCGGCGGGCCGGTGCTCGACCTGCGGCACGGCTCCGTCATCGGCGTCATCAAAGGCCGCCGCCGGGAGGAGGGCGTCGCCGTCCCGGTCACCGCGCTGTACGAGCTGCTGGACTCCCACTCCCGCGAGGCGAGCCGCGTGGTGCGCGAGGTGCTGCGCGCGCACGACCTGCATCACGCGAGCCTCCTCGACGCGCCCTCGCCGTACCCGCACTGGGCCGGGTTCCAGGCCGCCCTGCCCGGTCACGCGCCCTCCGTCTCCGGTGTCACCACCGAGCTGCGTACCCGCCTCCACGGCCATCTCGCACAGCTGCCGCCACCGGCCGGCGCCGGCGAGGTCGTCCACCTCGTGGAGGACGTGAAGGAGCAGGTACGCGGCGAACGCCTGCCCTCGCTCGTCCTGCCGAACGTGCGGACCTGGCGCGAAGGCGCCGCGCTGCTCCACGGCCTGCGCACGCTGGAGTCGGGCGGCGGCGGAACGCTGGTCGACCTGGACGCCGTCCTGCTGTACGCCGCCCGGGTGGCCCGCAAGAGCGCCCGGGAGCGCCCCGGGGAGGTGGACGCGGAGCGGCTGCGGGCGTTCACCGACTGGATCGCCGGACAGGCCGCCGGCCACCGGAACTGGGCGGTCGGCGAGGCCATCCGCGCGCTGCTGGAGGGGCCGACCGACGGCCACCCCGGCCCGCCCACCCCGACCGACCCGGCCACGGGCATCTCCGGTGACGTCGCCTACGGTCTGCCCGGTGACTTCTCCGGTGATCCGTCCGGGGGAGTGCCGGCGCCGAACGGGGCGGTCACGACCGCGGAGCCGCCCGCCGGGCCCGCCGGCCTCGCCGGCCCAGTGGGTTCCGCTGACCCCGCCGGTTCCGCCAGCCTCACCAGCCCCGCTGGGTCCGCATGCCCCGACCCCGCCGGCCCCTCCGACCCCCTCGGCACCCTCGCCGCACCGCCCCCGGCCGGAACCACCCACCTGCCCGCCCAGACATCGACCGTCCCCTTACCGGCCGCAGCCTCCGATCCCGCCGTACCCTCCCCCGTACCGCCCGCCGCCCCCGAACCCGCCATGCCCTCCCCTCGCGTCGCCCCCGCCTCCGAGCGGAGCCCCGCCACGCAGTCGGCCGACAGCCGGACCGACGTTCTCGTCAAGGTCGGCCCGGCCGCCTACGGGCGGCATGCCTGGAGTGTGCAGCTGATCTACGGCGGCCGGGACGTCACGCCGGTCGACGGCGACGACCGGGGTGTGCGGGCCGAGGAGCTGGCGGGGGTGCTGCGGGAGCCGCTGGCCCGGGCGCTGAGCCAAGGTGATCACGGGGAGCATCTCGCCGCGATCGAGGTCTTCCTGCCCCGCAAGCTGTTCGATCTCCCGGTCGACGACTGGCAGTTGCTGGAAGACGGCCACGACGGCCACGACGGCTACGACGACGAGGACGACGACTTCGTGGACGAGCGGGCGATGCCGCTCGGCCTGCGGCGGACCGTCGTCATCCGGGAGGTCCGGCGCAACGGCCTGACGCCCTCCCCGGAGTGGCGCCGGCGCTGGAAGGGCGTCCTGGACGGGCCGCTCGCGCACGAGACCCTGCACGGGCGCACCGTCGCCGAGGGGCATCCGCCGGAGGTCCGGGCCGGCAAGTACCCGTACTACGGTGCCCTCACGGCGATGAGCGACGCGTCCGTGCCCGTCTACTGCGGTCCGGTCGGCAGCGGCGAGGGCTACGCGGCCATGCGGGACGCCCTGCGCTCCGGGCACTCGGTGGTCCTGTGGCGCCGCGACCACCATGATCACGAGGAGTGCGGGGCCTTTCACTGGCAGACCGCCGCTCTGCTCGGACTCGCCGGGAACGCCGACGGCCTGCACGGCCCGGTCCGTGACCTGCGTATCCGCCTGGCCGACCCGGACACCGCCCGGGCACACGGCCTGCGCGGGAAGATCGCCGTTCTCTTCGATCCGCCCGACCGGTCGCCGTACGGGCCGTACGGGAGCGAGAGCATGCGACCGCCGCCGCTGGCCGCGCCCGGCGGCTGACCCGCCCGGTGATCCCGCCGCTCCCGGTGAACACCCGTCAATTCAAGTGGATCGTATGGGTGTTCGCGGGAAAGTGGGGGAGCACCGGACGCCGCGAACCTCGGCGGGCAGGGCCGACGGACGGTAGCCTCGTACGTCGGACGGCCGGGCCCGCTGCATGATCACCAGAGCCGGGAGGAGCCCAAGGTGAACGACTGGCGGATCTACCGCGGAGTGGGTCAGCCGCACGACGGCATGCGACGGTTGCCGGCGCCGCCGCCCTGGCGCGACTTCGCCGCCTCCCGGGACGGCGCGGCCAGCGGCCCGGAGGACCCCAGCAGCGCCCGCCGGCTCGGCGTGCGCCGCCGTCTGGTCGAGAACTACGCGCCCCGCCCGGCCGAGGTGGACGCGGTCAACGCGGCCCTCTATCTGCGCCGGCCCCTGCTGGTGACCGGCAACCCGGGCACGGGCAAGTCGACCCTGGCGTACGCGATCGCCCACGAACTCGGCCTGGGCAAGGTGCTGCGCTGGCCCATCGTCAGCCGCACCACCCTCCAGGACGGCCTGTACCGGTACGACGCCATCGCCCGGCTCCAGGACGTCCAGCTGGAGCGCGCCCGCGGGGACGACAGCGGTGCCGCGGCCTCCGGCATCGGCTCCTACCTCCGGCTCGGGCCGCTCGGCACCGCGCTGCTGCCCGCCGACGAGCCCCGCGTGCTGCTCATCGACGAGCTGGACAAGAGCGACCTCGACCTGCCCAACGACCTGCTGAACACGCTGGAGGAGGGCGAGTTCTCGATCCCCGAGCTGGAGCGGCTGGCCGACCGCGAACCCGTCGTCGAGGTGCTCACCCACGACGGCGACCGGGTGGCCGTGCACGGCGGGCGCATCGCGTGCACCACGTTCCCGGTGATCGTGCTGACGTCCAACGGCGAGCGCGACTTCCCCGCCCCGCTGCTGCGCCGCTGTGTCCAGCTGGAGCTGGACCCGCCCGGCGAGGAGCAGCTCACGGCCATGGTCGAGGCGCACCTCGGCACGGACGGCGTCGCCGCCGGCGCGGACCTGATCCGCCGGTTCCTGGAGCGCGAGCCCGGCGAGGTGCTCGCCGCGGACCAGCTCCTCAACGCCCTGTACCTCACCCAGCACGATCCGCACGCGCAGGGGCTCACCCGGGAGCGGATCGCCGAGATGCTGATGCAACCGCTCGACCGTACGAGGTGAGAGGCGGATGCCGGGGATGCGCCTGGACGAGCTGATCGGCAAGCTGCGCCAGGGCGGGCTCCAGCCGACCGCCGAGGACGTGGCGGACGCGCTCTGGCTGGCCCGACGGCTGGGCGCGGCCCCGCCCGCCGGCGACACCGGCACGCCGGGCACCGGCACGTCCGGCACCGGCACGACCGGAGCCGGTCCGCGGCCGCAGGGCGCGGCCTCCGGTGCCGCCGCCGCAGCCGACCCGGGGACCCTGCCGGCGGCCCCCGCGGACGCGGCCGCCCCCGGCGTCCCGCTGCACACCCCGGGCCACGCCCCCCACGGCGGGACCGACGGCGCTCCCGCGGCCTTCCCGGTCCGCGCCCCCGCCGCGGGCGCCCTGCCCGGACTGCTCGGCCTGCAGAAGGCACTGCGAGCCCTCGGCCGCTACCGCACCTCCTCCGTACGCGGCCAGGACGAGCGGATCGACGAGGCGGCCACCGCCGACCGGGCCGCCGCCAGCGGCATCCTGCTCCCCGTCACCCGGCCCGGCCGCCGCCGGCGCTGTGACGTCCAGCTGCTCATGGACACCGGACCCGCCATGGCCGTCTGGGGCGAGATGGTCGAGGAACTGCGCCAGGCCTGCCAGCAGTCCGGCGCGTTCGCCTCCGTCCGCGTCCACCACCTGTACGCCGACGACTCGGGCACCCCCCTCGTCGGTACGACCGCCGGTCCCGGCCGGCACACCCGGCTGCGCCCCGCCGACGAACTGCACGACCCCAGCGGGCGCCGGCTCACCTTCGTCATCAGCGACTGCGTCGGCCCCCTGTGGCAGAACGGCACCGCGCAGCGCCTGCTGCACGGCTGGCCGCGCACCGCCCCGCTGGCCGTGGTCCAGCCGCTGCCGCCCCGGCTGTGGGGCCGTACCGCGCTGCCCGCCGAGCCCGGGCTGCTGATCCGCACCGGCGAGACCGGCGGGCGCCTCGACTTCCAGCCCGAGGACGAGCCGTGGGAGGAGCCACCGCCCGGCGCCCGGCCCGTGCCCGTGCTCCAGCCCACCCCGGAGGCGTTCGAGGCGTTCGCCCGGCTGCTCGCCGGCACCGGACCGACCCGCGAGCACGCCTGGGCCGGCTTCGCCCACCCCTCCGCGGCACCCGGGGACCCGGCCGTCGCCCCTCCGCCGCGCAGCGACGACGACCTGCTGCGCGCCTTCCGCGCGGGTGCCTCGCCCGGCGCCCTGCGGCTCGCCGTCTACCTCGCCGCCGCGCCCCTCACGCTGCCCGTGATGCAGCTGGTCCAGCGGGCCATGCTGCCCGACACCGGCCCCATGGAAATGGCCGAGGTGCTGCTCGGCGGACTGCTGCGACAGCTGCCCGGCACCGAGGGCCGGCCGTGCTTCGCCTACTCGCCCCGGATGCAGGACCTGCTCCTGTCCTCCCTCGACCAGGACACCGCCGGCCTCGTCCTCAAGCACTGCTCGGCCTATGTGGAACGGCACTTCGGCAAGGGCACCCGCAACTTCGCCGCCCTGGCCGCGGCCCGGCTCGCCGACCACGACCCGGCCGCCGGTGCCGGGCACCTCGCCGAGTACGGCGCGGCGCGGGACGGCGGCGGAGTGGAGGCCGAGCTGTTCGCCCGCATCCCCGCGCGCGTGCTGCGGTTCTACCTGCCCGACCTGGTCACGCCCGACCCGCTGACCGAGGCCGAGCGGCTGCTCGCCCGGTGGCGGCAGCTGGCCGACCCGGAGATGCTGCGCCGGGCCCGGGAGCAGGCCCGGCTCGCCACGGCGGGCCCGGGCGCCGTCGCCGACCCCGGTACCGCCGCCCGGGCCCGCCTGGTCCTCGGCCGCGTGCTGCGCGCGGAGGCCGGCACGGCGGGCGCGCGGGCCCAGGGGCGGCGCGCCGAGCTGCTGCGGGAGGCCGTGTCCGCCCTCGCCGGCGCGTACGCGGCGGCCCCCGCCGACAGCCGGGAGCGCGCCGAAGCCGCGCTGGAACTGGCCTCCTGCCGACGGGAGGTGTGGCAGCTGACGGCCGAGAGGGACCACCTGTCGGAAGCGCTCCGCCCGCTGGACCCCGACACCCCGCCCTGGCCCCGGATCACCGCCGTGGCCCGCGCCTGGCGGGGCGACCGCACAGAGGACCCGGCGGCGCGGGCCGCGGACGGCGTGCCCGCGCCCGCCGTGGGCCCGGACGACGGACCGGAAGCCGCCGCGGGGAACAGCGTGCCGCCGGACGTGGCCGCCCACCGGGCCCGGCGCCTGCTGCGCGGCCGGATCCTGCTCGACCTGCGGCACCCCGGTGCCGCCGTACCCGAACTGCGGGAGGCCTGCGCGCTGTTGGAGCGGGAGCGGGCCTCCGACGCCGTGCGCGGGCCCGCGTTGCTCGATCTCGCGCGGGCGCTGCGCGGCGCCGGGGCCGAGGACGCCGACACCCGGCAGGCGCTGCACGAGGCCCTGCGGGCCGCCGGGGACGACCCGGACCTGCTGCTGCCGAGCCTGGCCGCGCTGGCCGCGTTCCACGACGCCGCCGGGGAGACCGGCGAGGCCGACGCGGCGTACGAGCGGGCCGTGCTGCTCGCCCCCGCCGACGGTCCGCTGCGCGTCCAGCTCCTCACCGCCTGGGGCGAGTCGCTGCTCAGACGGGCCTCCGCGGGCGACGGCGCCGACGTCGTGGACCGCGCCGAGTACGTGCTGCGCGAGGCGCTGAAGTCGCTGCCCGCCCGGTCCGCGCACCGGGGCCGGCTCCAGGGACTGGTCGGCAGCGCGCTCGCCCAGCGCTTCCGCCATCTGGGCTTCCTGCCCGACCTGTTCGAGAGCCGGCATCTGCTCGGCCAGGCGGTGCGCGCCGCGACCGACGCGGCCGTACGGGCCGAGGTGTGGCTGCAGCTGGGCCGGGTGCGGCTGGAGGGCTGGTACCACGCGGGCGCGCCGGTGCTGATGGAGGCGCTGCAGGCGTACGAGAACGCCGAGCGGGAGGCGGCGGCGGCCCACGGCGGCGACCCCGGCTCGGTGACGGCCGCCCGGGCCCGGCACGGCTGCGGGGCGGTGCTGGCGCTGATGGGGCGGACCGGCGCGGCCCGCGGCGCGTTCCGGGCCGCCTGGGAGCAGTGGCAGCGGCTCGTCGGGGCGCTGCGCGAGGTCGACTGGGCCGACGTCGAGCTGAGCCGGCGGGCGGAGCAGGAACCCCCGCTCGCGGACGCCCCGCCCGGGGACGCCCGGTCGCTGCCCGAGCGGGCGTGGCGGGAAACGGCCCCGCCGTGGTGGCCGTGGTCCCGGGACTGGGCCGACGCGAGCGAACTTGACCGGAGTTGAGCCGTCCAGGGTTTCTGGTTCCTGCCTGTCGGGAAGAAGTGGGCAGCCACTGCGGCTGCGCGGGGCGGGCGTAGGGCAGGGAGGAGCCGAGGGTGGGGGAGCCAATGACACGGGGGACCGGCCTCGGCGAACATGCCGCACAGGCCGTGCTGCCGCCCGGCCTCACCGACGTCGACCTGGGGACACTGCGTGCCCTGGACGATCCGGCGGTGCTCGCGGCGGTCGCCGGGGTGCTCGCCGATCCGGAGGGACTGCGCCGGGTCTGGTACACCACGGCCGGCGACGAAAGGATCGTGACGGGCAGATCCGGGCGTGCGTTTTCGGCCGGACCCGCGCGACCGCCCTTACGCGGCGAGGACACCGTGGCATGACCCCGGGAGCCGTCGGACCCGTGGGAGACATACGACCGGAAGTCGTGGCAGCCATGGGAGACGTACGGCCGGCCGCCCCGGCCCCCGGCCCGGTCCCGCCCGGGATCCTCGCCGTCCTGGCCCGCACCCGGCCGGAGCCCGCGGCCACCGAGGCGCTGCGCGCCGCCCTGCACGCCCGGCGGATGCTGCTGCTGAAGTCCCTCCTGGTCCGGGTCGACGGCGTGCGCGGCACCCTGCCCGCCCCGGTACGGCGGCGCTTCGAGGACGACTGGGCGCTGCTGGAGCGGGCCGAGCGGGCCGACGCCACGGCCGTACGCGCCGTACTCGACTATCCGACGACCGGCGCCTGGCTGGCCGCGGTACTCGCCGAACCCGACGGCCCGGCCTTCCAGGACGGCCTCGCCGGTCTGGGCTCGGTCGCCGTCGCCGCCGCCCTGCGCGCCGGCTGCCGGTTCACCACCACCCGGGTGCTGCCGGCCGGCACCCTGCCGCTGCCTGGCGTCGGGCTGCTGCGCTGTGCCCGGGGCCGGGCCCGGCTGTCCGGCCGGGCCGGGGCCGTACGGATCACCGACAGCGCGGGCCAGACGCTGTTGCTGCCGGGCCGCGCCCCGGCCGGGCCGGGCACCCGGTGGACCGCCGACGGCGCCCTCGCCTGGTCGGCGCTGCACACGCTGCCCGGCGGCACCGCCGTACTCGACGACGTGGACCCGCACCGGGTGCCCGCGGGCGGCATCGGACCGGCGGCGCTGCCCGCCGCCGAGCGCCCCTACTCCGACCATGCCGCGTGGGCCGCCCGCTGGCGGGACGCGCACGCCCTGCTGGCCGCCACACACCCCGCCCGGGCCGCCGAGACCACCGCGCTCGTCCGCGCCGTCGTCCCGCTCGTGCCGCCGGCCGGCTCCGGACCGCCGCTGAGCGCCACCGTGCGGACCGCGCCAGGCGCCGTCCTCGCCCAGCTGCCGGCCGACCGGCGGGAACTGGTCGAGCTGCTGGTGCACGAGACGCACCACACCAAACTGGCCGTGCTCGACGAGCTGGTCCCGCTGTGGCGGCCCGGCGGCAGCCTGCACCGGGTGGGCTGGCGGCGCGATCCGCGCCCGGTCCCGGGGGTCCTCCAGGGCGCGTACGCGCACCTGGCGCTGCTGGACCTGTGGTGGCGGGCCCGCACCGGACCCGCCTGGGCGTGGCGGCGGCGCGCCGCCGAACGGTTCGAGACCTGCCGGGAGCAGGTCGCCGAGGCCTTGTCCCTGCTGGCCGATTCCGATGAACTGACCCCGCACGGAAGGGAGTTCGTCCGGCACATGGGCAGCCACCACGCGCACCTCGCGCGGAGCGCCCACTCGCCGGGCTGACGCTCCGTAGAGGAACACTTGCGTTACGTTATGTGTGCGGCTGCCCATGTGACCGACAGCCGCGGCGGAACAGGGAGCGGCGATGGCGGAACAGCGGCGGCCGGGCGCGAACGGCTCGGTGGTACCCGAGCATGTGCTCGTGGTCTTCCCGGGGTACTACCGCTCGTGGGCGGCGTGGATCGCGCAGTGCCTGGAGCGGCACGGACACCGGGCCACACTGCAGCGCTGGGACCCGCCGCGCGAGGTGGCGCTGGAGGACTCGCTCGGCGATCTGCTGCTGGCCAGCGGACGGGTGCTGCTGGTCCTGAACGACTGGTTCTTCGAGCTGGGCCCGCGCCCGCCGGGCGAGTGGAACGACGCGCTGCGCGGCTTCGTCGCCGCGCACGCCGACCGGTTCGCCGCGGTCAACCTCACCAACAGGCCGCTGCTGCCCGCGACGGCCGTACTGGAACCGGCCAGCCTGTGGGCGCTGAGCGAGGAGGCCGCCGAGGAGCGGCTGCTGCGCCGGCTCGGCCTGGAGCCGCTCGCCCGCCCCCGCGCCCTGCCGGGCCGGATCCGCTACCCGGACGAGCGCTGCGAGATCTGGGGCGAGGTGCCGCGCCGCAACCCGCGCTTCACCGGCCGCGACGACCTGCTGGGCGAACTCCACCAGCGGCTCGCCGACGCCGAGCGCGGCGCCGCCGCCTGCACGCTCGTCGGCATGTCCGGCATCGGCAAGACCCAGCTGGCCGCCGAGTACGCGCACCGCTTCAGCACCGACTACGACCTGGTGTGGTGGGTCAACAGTGACGACCGCACCATCCAGCGCGACCGCCTCGGCGAACTCGCCGTCGAACTCGGCCTGCGCATCGGCAGCGAGCCCGGCGAACGCATCCGCGCGGTCCGCAACGCCCTGCGCCGCGGCGAGCCGTACGGGAACTGGCTGCTGGTCTTCGACGGCTGGGACGACATCGAGGGCGTCACGGCGCTGCTCCCGCAGGGCACCGGGCATGTGCTGATCACCTCCCGCAACCGCGGCTGGAGCGAGCACACCGACATGCTGGAGATCCCCGCGTTCCTGCGGCCGGAGTCCACCGCCTACCTGATGCGCCGCGCCCCGCACATCAGCGCCCGCGACGCCGACGAGGTGGCCGGCGAGTTCGGTGACGTGCCGCTGCCGCTGGTGCAGGCCGCGTCCTGGCTCGGCGAGTCCGGCATGGAGGTCTCCGAGTACCTGCGGATGGTCCGCGAACGGCGGCTGTCCACCGTCGACGAGCCCGTCACCGGGGAGGGCTTCCCGCAGTCCTCCCTCACCTCCTGGGCCATACTGCTCAACCGGCTGCGCCGCTCCCAGCCGCAGGCCATCGACGTGCTCGGCCTGTGCACCTCCTTCGCCCCCGGCCGCATCCCGCTCGGCCTCATCCGCGCCTACCCGCGGACCGAGCTGCCCGAGGAACTGCGCTGGATGACCACCGACCTGCCGGCCTGGACCCGGGCCCTGGACACCCTGGTGAACTACTCGGTGCTCACCCGGGAGACCCGCGGGCCGCTCGCCGCGGAGGCGGGCCCGCACCAGGAGTCCGTGCACATGCACCGGCTGGTCCACGACATCGTCTCCAAGCTGACCAGCGACACCCGGGGCGACCTGCACCGGCGGGCGGTGCGCACCCTGCTCGCGGAGGCCGACCCCGGCAACCCCGCCGACAGCCGGAGCTGGCCGCGCTACGCCGAACTGCTGCCCCATCTGCAGCCCTCCGGCGCCCTGGAGAGCCGCCAGCCCCGCGTGCAGGAACTGGTGCTGAACTGTCTGCGGTACTGCACCCGCAGCGGCGAGTACAGCGGCGGCCTCGAACTGGCGCAGCAGGTCCGCGCGCAGTGGTCCCGGTTCATGGAGCCGATCGACCAGCCGATGCTCGACCTGGCCACCCAGGAGGGCAACATGCTGCGCAGCAGCGGCCGGTTCCGTGAGCTGTACGAACTGCACCGGGGCGTGCTCAAGCAGCTGAGGGCCGCCCCCAGGCGCAACGAGATCGGCGAACTGGTCAGCAAGAGCGCCATCGCCTCCGGCCTGCGCTCCCTGGGCCGCTACCAGGAGGCGTACGACCTCCAGTGCGAGGTGCTCGAAGGCAACGAGCGGCTCCTCGGCCCGGACCAGCCCCCCACCCTGGTCGCCCGGCACAACCTCGGCGTCACCCTGCGCATGCTGGGCCGGTACGCCGAGGCGCTGGACCTCGACCTGGAGACCCTGGCCCGCGGCGAGAGCGTGCTGCGCGCGCGGCACATCAACACCCTCCACTCCGGCAACGCGGTCACCCACAGCCTGCGGCTGCTCGGCCGCTACCGGGAGGCGCTCGCCCGGCAGGAGCCGGTGGTACGGCTGCATGTGCAGGTGCTCGGCCCGCAGCATCCGCAGACCCTCGAAGCCCGCTCCCAGCTGGCCATGTGCCGGCGCCGCGAGGGCGGGCACGCCCCGGACGTCGGACCCGCCATGGCCAGCCTGCTGGACCAGCTGATCCAGCAGCACGGCCGCGAGCACTACCGCACCCTCGCGTTCCTCACCAACTACGGCAACTTCCTGCGCGAACACGGCGACCTCAGCCAGGCCCGCGACCTCATCGACGAGGCGGAGGCGGGCTACCGGTCGTTGCTCGGCCCCGCGCACCCCGTGGCCACCGGCATGCTTTCCAACACCGGCCTGGTGATGCAGGCCGCGGGCGAGCGGGCGGAGGCGCTGTCGATGTTCGAGGCCGCGCTCGCCGGTCTCACCGCGACGCTCGGCGCGGACCACCCCTGGGTCCTGGGCTGCGCGCTCAACGCGGCCGGCGCGCGCAACTTCAACGGCCGGATCGAGGACGCGGTGGAGCTGAGCCGGGACACCCTGCGCCGGTCCCGGCACATGCTGGACCACGAGCATCCGCTGACCCTGTCCTGCCAGGTGGCCCTCGCCGCGGACCTCCGCGTGGCCCAGGAGCAGGAAGAGGCCGGCAAGCTGGAGGAAGACGCCCTCCTGACCCTCACCCGCACACTGGGCGCCCAGCACCCGCACACCCTCTCGGCGAGGCAGCGGGTCCGGCCGTACTGGGACTTCGAGGCGTACCTGGGCTGAAGCGCCGAAGGGGCGCGGGGAACTGCGCGATCAGCCACAAGGGACCCGCAGCCGCGTACGGTCTCACGCACCTCCCCCATAGGCGAAAGGGCCCGGTACCGAGTCGCAACTCGGTACCGGGCCCTCCCAAGAGACCGCTTAGGCGTCGAAGACCTCACGCACCAGCTGCTCCTGCTCCGCCTGGTGCCGCTTCGCGGAGCCCACCGCCGGGGACGAGCCGTGCGGGCGCGAGATGCGCCGCAGCCGCTCGCCGGCCGGGATGTCCGCGCCGACCGCCAGGTCCAGGTGGTCGATCAGGTTGAGGGCGATGAACGGCCAGGCACCCTGGTTCGCCGGCTCCTCCTGCGCCCACAGGTACTTCTCGGCGTTCGGGTACTTGTTGACCTCCGCCTGCAGCTCGTCACCCGGCAGCGGGTACAGCCGCTCGATGCGGATGATCGCCGTGTCCGTGACACCGCGCTTGACCCGCTCGGCCTCCAGGTCGTAGTAGACCTTGCCGGCGCAGAAGACGACCTTGCGGACCGCGGCCGGGTCGACCGTGCTGTCGCCGATGACCGGGCGGAACTGCCCGCTCGTGAACTCCTCCGCCTTCGAGGCCGCGGCCTTCAGACGCAGCATCGACTTCGGGGTGAAGACGATCAGCGGCTTGTGGTGCGGGTTGTGCACCTGCCACCGCAGGAGGTGGAAGTAGTTCGACGGCAGGGTCGGCATCGCGACCGTCATGTTGTTCTGCGCGCACAGCTGCAGGAAGCGCTCCGGGCGGGCGGACGAGTGGTCCGGGCCCTGGCCCTCGTAGCCGTGCGGGAGGAGCAGGGTGACGCCGGACGTCTGGCCCCACTTCTGCTCCGCCGACGAGATGAACTCGTCCACGACCGTCTGGGCGCCGTTGACGAAGTCGCCGAACTGGGCCTCCCACATCACGAGGGACTCGGGGCGGGCCAGCGAGTAGCCGTACTCGAAGCCCATCGCCGCGTACTCGGACAGCAGGGAGTTGTAGACGTTCAGGCGGGCCTGGTCGTCGGAGAGGTACATCAGCGGGGTGAACTCGTCACCGCTCTCGCGGTCGATGATCACCGCGTGGCGCTGGCCGAAGGTGCCGCGCTGGGAGTCCTGGCCCGCGAGGCGGACCGGGGTGCCCTCCAGCAGCAGGGAGCCGATGGCGAGCGTCTCGCCCATGCCCCAGTCGATCGTGCCGTCCTCGACCATCGCCGCACGGCGCTGCAGCTGCGGCAGCAGACGCGGGTGGACGGTGATGTGGTCGGGGATGTTGACCTGGGACTCGGCGATCCGCTTGACGACCTCCGCGGAGACCGCGGTCGGGACCGCGACCGGGAAGCCGTCCTGCGGCGCCTGGACGTCTCCGGCGGCCGGCTGGGACGTAGCCTCGCGGACCTCCGTGAAGACCTTCTCCAGCTGGCCCTGGTAGTCCTGCAGGGCCTGCTCGGCCTCTTCCAGGGTGATGTCGCCGCGACCGATCAGGGACTCGGTGTAGAGCTTGCGCACCGAGCGCTTCTTGTCGATCAGGTCGTACATCAGCGGCTGGGTGAAGGCCGGGTTGTCCGACTCGTTGTGACCGCGGCGGCGGTAGCAGATGAGGTCGATCACCACGTCCTTGTTGAACGCCTGGCGGAACTCGAAGGCCAGCCGGGCGACGCGCACGACGGCCTCAGGGTCGTCGCCGTTCACGTGGAAGATCGGGGCCTCGATCATGCGGGCCACGTCCGTCGCGTACATGGAGGAACGCGAGGACTCGGGGGCCGCGGTGAAGCCGACCTGGTTGTTGATGACGATGTGGACCGTGCCGCCGGTGCGGTAGCCGCGCAGCTGCGACATGTTCAGGGTCTCGGCCACCACGCCCTGGCCCGCGAAGGCCGCGTCGCCGTGGATCGCCACCGGCAGGACGGTGAAGTCCGTGCCGCCCTTGTTGATGATGTCCTGCTTGGCGCGGGAGACGCCCTCCAGGACCGGGTCCACGGCCTCCAGGTGCGAGGGGTTCGCGACCAGGCTGACCTTGATCTGCTCGCCGTCCAGGCCGGTGAAGGTGCCCTCGGCGCCCAGGTGGTACTTCACGTCGCCGGAGCCGTGCATCGACTTCGGGTCGAGGTTGCCCTCGAACTCGCGGAAGATCTGCGCGTACGACTTGCCGACGATGTTGGCGAGGACGTTCAGGCGGCCGCGGTGGGCCATGCCGATGACGACCTCGTCCAGGCGGGACTCGGCCGCGGAGTCGATCACCGCGTCGAGCAGCGGGATGACGGACTCGCCGCCCTCCAGCGAGAAGCGCTTCTGGCCGACGTACTTCGTCTGCAGGAAGGTCTCGAACGCCTCGGCGGCGTTCAGGCGGCGCAGGATGCGCAGCTGCTCCTCGCGCTCCATCTTGGAGTGCGGGCGCTCCACGCGGTCCTGGATCCACTTGCGCTGCTTGGGGTCCTGGATGTGCATGAACTCGATGCCGGTGGTGCGGCAGTACGAGTCGCGCAGCACGCCGAGGATGTCGCGCAGCTTCATCATCGACTTGCCGGCGAAGCCGCCGACGGCGAACTCGCGCTCCAGGTCCCACAGGGTGAGACCGTGCTCGACGATGTCCAGGTCGGGGTGCTTGCGCTGCTTGTACTCCAGCGGGTCGGTGTCGGCCATGACGTGGCCGCGGACCCGGTAGGAGTGGATCAGCTCGAAGACGCGGGCGGCCTTGGTGACGTCGTCGTCGTGCGAGGCGTCGATGTCCCTGAGCCAGCGGACCGGCTCGTAGGGGATGCGCAGCGCCTCGAAGATGTCGTCGTAGAAGCCGTTCTCGCCCAGCAGCAGGTTCGCCACCTGGCGCAGGAACTCGCCGGAGGCGGCGCCCTGGATGACCCGGTGGTCGTAGGTCGACGTGAGCGTCATGACCTTCGAGATGCCGAGCTTGTTCAGGGTGTCCTGGCTGGTGCCCTGGAACTCCGCCGGGTAGTCCATGGAGCCGACGCCCATGATCACGGACTGGCCGGGCATCAGACGCGGCACGGAGTGGACGGTGCCGAGGCCGCCGGGGTTGGTCAGGGAGACCGTGACACCGGTGAAGTCGTCCATCGTCAGCTTGCCGTCGCGGGCGCGGCGGACGATGTCCTCGTAGGCCTGCCAGAACTCGAAGAAGTTCAGCGTCTCGGCCTTCTTGATGGCGGCCACGACGAGCTGGCGGTCACCGTTCGGCTTGACCAGGTCGATGGCCAGGCCGAGGTTGACGTGCGGCGGCTTGACGAGGGTCGGCTTGCCGTCCTTCTCGCCGAACGACCAGTTCATCGACGGCATGGCCTTGATGGCCTGCACCATCGCGAAGCCGATCAGGTGCGTGAAGGAGATCTTCCCGCCCCGGGCGCGCTTCAGGTGGTTGTTGATGACGATCCGGTTGTCGAACAGCAGCTTCACCGGGACCGCGCGGACCGAGGTGGCGGTCGGCAGCTCCAGCGAGGCGTTCATGTTCTTCGCGACGGCGGCGGCCGGGCCGCGCAGCGTGATCAGCTCGGGACCCTCCGGGGCCTGCGCCGCGGGAGCGGCCTTCGCCTTGGGCTGAGCGGGCGCCTGTGCGGGCGTCGCCGGCTTGGCCGGGGCGGGGGCGGCCTTCGCCGCGGGGGCAGGAGCCGACGGGGAGGGCGCCGCGGCGGGCTTCGGGGCCGCGGGGGCCGGGGCGGCGGCCTGAGGGGCCGGAGCCGGGGCCGGGGCCGTGGTGGTGGTCTCTGCGGCCCCCGTGGCCGCAGTACCCGCCGCAGCCGGGGCTCCCGGCTTGTAATCGGCGAAGAAGTCCCACCAGGCGCGGTCTACCGAATTCGGGTCCTGGAGGTACTGCTGATAGATCTCGTCGACGAGCCACTCGTTGGGACCGAACGCAGCAGCGGGGTTCTTCCCGGCTTGGTCGTCGGTCGAGATGCTCGAGTTACTGGGGGACTGTGGCGACACGGCGGCAACCGCCCTCTTCCGCTTCACAAGGTGATGGACAGCGGGAATAAAGGCTACGCCTCCATCGCGGGGAAGGTCAGGTCGAGCAAGGTCATCGTCGCGTAAGTCACATCGGAAATCTTGTTTCAGGGCTTGATATGGCGGGAAACAAGCGTGGTTCCGGATGTCAGAGGGTGCACCGGCCCGGGCCCGGCGCACCTCCGTTCGACGGAGCGCGCGGGCCTGCCCTGATCACACGTGTCCAGCTGCGCGGAACGGCAGCGGCCCTCGTGGATCTTGTGCTTCCGGTTCGGACCCTACGTCAACTCGGGACGGAAGTCAGGCCCGGAAGAGTGACGATGATCCGGCAGCCTCGCTCGGATTCGGCCACACCGATCCGGCCGCCGTGCAGATCCACCGCCCACCGGGCGATCGCCAGCCCGAGGCCCGTACCGCCGTCGCTGCCCGGACCGTGCGGCCGGGTCACCGAGCCCCGGTTGAAGCGCTCGAAGACCCGGTGCCACTCCGACCGGGGGATGCCGGGTCCCTCGTCCAGGACCTCCAGCTCCAGCGACTGGGGCAGCGACCCGCGCCGTGCCTTCAGCGTCACCCGGCCGTGCGGGGGGCTGTGCTTGACCGCGTTGTCGATCAGGTTCGCGACGACCTGGTGGATGCGTTCGGGGTCCGCGTGCGCGGTCAGCTCCGGCGGGGAGACGTCCAGGTGCAGATGGACGTCCGTCCGCGTGTGGCTGCCGGAGCCGGAGGCGATGCCCGCGCGCGCGGAGGCGACCATGTTGGCCTCCTTCAGCACGCCCGAGAGATACGGCCACACCTCGAACCGGCGCATCTTCAGCGGGACGACGCCGTTGTCCAGCCGGGAGAGGTCCAGCAGGGTCTCCACCAGGCGGCCGAGCCGCTCGGTCTGCTTCAGGGCCGTCCGCATGGTCTCCGGGTCGGCCTGGGTGACCCCGTCGACGATGTTCTCCAGCACCGCGCGCAGCCCGGCGATCGGGGTGCGCAGCTCGTGCGAGACGTTGGCCACCAGCTCCTTGCGCTGGTTGTCCTGGGTCTCCAGCTCGTCGGCCATGACGTTGATCGTCTGGGCCAGGTCGCCGAGTTCGTCCCGGCGGTTCTCCTTCACCCGGCGCGTGTAGTCGCCGTGCGAGATCGAGCGGGCCACCGTGTTCATCTCGTCCAGCGGCATGGTGAGCGAATGGGCCACGAACTGCGTGATCAGCAGTGTGGCGATCATCGAGAAGACCGTGATGAAGCGCAGCTCCGTCTTGGTGTGCACCGCGACGATCGACAGTCCGGTGGTGATGAGCACCGCGATGACGACCAGCGCACCCAGCTTGGTCTTGATCGAGAACGGGCGTACGCCGCCCCAGGGGTCCTCGCCGAGGGTCCCGGGGCTCCTCCGTGCGGCCTGGCGCCCGTCGCCGCTCATGGGGTGGGTGTCTCCAGCGCGTAGCCCACACCGTGCACGGTGCGGATCCGTTCGGCGCCGATCTTCCGCCGCAGCGCCTTGATGTGGCTGTCGACCGTGCGGGTGCCGGAGGCGTCCGCCCAGTCCCACACCTCGGCCAGCAGCTGCTCCCGGGAGAGCACCGCGCGCGGGGTGTTCGCCAGGCACACCAGCAGGTCGAACTCGGTGGGCGTCAGGTGGACGTCCTCGGACTTCACCCGCACCCGGCGCTGCGCGTGGTCGATCTCCAGCTCGCCGAGCCGCAGGATCCCGCTGCGCGGCGTCGCGGCGGCCAGCGCGGCCCGCTCCACCCGGCGCAGCAGCACGTGCACGCGGGCCGCCAGCTCCCGCATCGAGAACGGCTTGGTCATGTAGTCGTCGGCGCCGACGCCGAGCCCGACCAGCATGTCCGTCTCGTCGTCCCGCGCGGTGAGCATCAGCACCGGCACCGGCCGCTGTGCCTGCACCCGCCGGCAGACCTCGAGTCCGTCGAAGCCGGGCAGCATGATGTCGAGGATCAGCAGGTCGGGCTGCCATGCCTCGGCCGTGTCGACCGCGGCCGGACCGTCGGCCGCCGTTTGCACCAGAAACCCCTCGGCGCGGAGCCGGGCCGCGATGGCGTCGACGATCGTCGGGTCGTCCTCGACGACCAGCACCCGGCGCTGTGCGCCCGGGGTGGTCGTCGCCGCGCCGCTCTGGGAGGTGTGTGTCTGCTCCATCGCCCGCCCCTGTTGTTGCTTTCCGGAATCAGTGGGGTGATCCCATGTCTGCGTTTGACGCTTGAATGATCCGCGTCAGGGCAGCACCCTACGGGGACTCACCGCGCTGTCGCTATCCAGGTCGGACGGCGAGGTGGACCACGTCCGGAACGCCCCGGGCAACCGGCACCTCTTCGGTACGCACCTGCTGGAACCCGGCATTCCGCAAACTTCCTTCAAATTCCGGAGAGGGCTGCGCGGACCATACCGCGAGCACCCCGCCGGGCCTCAACACCCGTGCGCAGGCCGCGAGTCCGGCCGGTGTGTAGAGGCTGTCGTTGCCCTCGGTGACGGTCCAGCCGGGCCCGTTGTCGATGTCGAGACACAGCGCGTCGAACGTGTCCGATGTCTCATTGACGTACGTCACGAGATCCGCTTGCACGATCGTGGTGCGCGGGTCGGCGAGCGCGTCGGCGGACATCCCGGCCAGCGGTCCGTCCCGGTGCCAGTCGATGACGGCCGGCTCCCGCTCCACCACGGTGATCCGCCCCCAGCCGGGGTCGCGGGCCGCGTGTGCGAGCGAGAAGCCCACGCCCAGCCCGCCGATCAGCACCTCAGGCGCCGGGCGCCCGTCCAGCGCGGCGCGGGCGGTGTCGACCAGCAGTCGCTCCGAGCGGCCGTCGGAGGTGTCCATCAGGAAGCAGCCGTTGGCGATGATCTGCAGCAGCGCACCGTGTCTGCGCAGGACCACCTCGCCGTACGGGCCGTCGCGTCGGTCCAGGACCACGGGAGTGTCGTACACGGCAGTCATGACCCCATCCTGCTTGAACTGGGCCCGGCATTCACGGCAATTGCGGATGACGCCCACGGACGGGTGGCCCGGGCCGGGGGCCGGACGCACCCGGCGGGTGAGAGGTTGCTGTGAATCCGCTCTCGCGTGGCGTCGGTCATAGACAGCGGCACGCCGAGCACGAAGGGTGGGGCGCGACGGAAGGAGCGCCTCAGCGTGGAACGGATCACGACGGGCCCTGTGCCGGACGCGTCCCCGCCCGCTACGGGCACGCCCCTTCCGGACGGCACGGCCGCCGTTCCGCCCCCGGTACTGGCGGGCCTGCTGGACGGCATGCCCCGCCAGCGCGGCGGCACCCCCGCGCCCGCCCCGGCCCCCGTCGCCGCCCCCGTTCCGGCCGCACCGCCGCACCTGCCGCTGCCGCGCCTGTGGCGGCTGCTGCCCACCCCCGTCGGCACGCCGTTCACCTTCGTCTACGCCACCGTCCTGGCCGTGACCTCCCTGGTCGCGACCCAGGCCGAGCCCTCTCTGGTGCACGCGCTCTATCAGGGCTCCAGCACGGACGTGGCCCATCTGGCGCGCACGCCGGTGCTGGTGCTGGTGGCGAGCGCGCTGTGGGTCGCGGGCGGGGTCCTCTCGCCGTACGCGGTCGCGTTCGTGCTGGTGCTCACCGCGCTGGAGCGGCGGATAGGCGGGGCGCGGGCCGCCTGCGTCTTCCTGGCCGGCCATGTCCTGGCCACCCTCGCCACCGAGGTCCCGGTGGGCCTCGCCGTGCTGTTCGGCCGGCTGCCCTCGACCTCACTGCACCGCCTCGACTACGGCATCAGCTTCGGCGTGGCCGCGAGCGTCGGCGCCCTGGCGGGCCTGCTCCGCCCCTGGGCCCGCTGGCCCCTGCTGGCCCTGGCGGGCGGCCTGTTGCTGGACGACCTGATCGCCTACGCGGATCCCCTGACCAACTGGGGCCACATCATCGCCCTCGCGCTCGGCGTGGCGAGCTGGCCGCTGGTCCGCCGCTGCCACCGGTCGGCGCTCCCTTCACCTGCGGAAACCGCCTGATCGCTGACAGCGAACACACTGCTGGGAACAATCGCCGCGGGCAACACATTGAGTCGGCATAGCTCAAGTTGACTGCCTAAGGGGAGATCATGGCTGCTGAGTCCACGGCGTTCACGCTCGTCCTGCCCGTGCTGCCGCTCGACGACGAGGTCGTGCTGCCCGGCATGGTGGTTCCGCTGGACCTGAGCGACGCCGAGGTACGGGCCGCGGTGGAGGCCGCCCAGGCCGCCGCGCGGTCCGCGCCCGGCAAGCCCAAGGTGCTGCTGGTGCCGCGCGTCGACGGCACGTACGCCAAGACCGGCGTCCTCGGTACGGTCGAGCAGGTCGGCCGGCTGGCCGACGGTGACCCCGGGGCTCTGATCCGCGGCCGCAGCCGGGTGCGCATCGGCGCCGGCACCACCGGCCCGGGCGCCGCGCTCTGGGTCGAGGGCACCCGCGTCGAGGAGGACGTGCCGGAGCCGCTGCCGGGCCAGGTCGCGGAACTGGTCAAGGAGTACAAGGCGCTCGCCACCGCCTGGCTGAAGAAGCGCGGCGCCTGGCAGGTCGTGGACCGTGTCCAGGCCATCGACGGCGTCTCGGCACTGGCCGACAACTCCGGCTACTCGCCGTTCCTGACCATCGAGCAGAAGGTCGCACTGCTGGAGACCGCCGACCCGGTGGACCGCCTCAGGCTCGCCACGCAGCAGCTGCGCGACCACCTCGCGGAGCAGGAGGTCGCCGAGACCATCGCCAAGGACGTCCAGGAGGGCGTCGACAAGCAGCAGCGCGAGTTCCTGCTGCGCCGTCAGCTGGAGGCCGTCCGCAAGGAGTTGCGCGAGCTGAACGGCGAGAACGGCAAGGATTCGGCCGAGGAGTCCGACGACTACCGCGCCCGGGTGGAGGCCGCCGACCTGCCGGAGAAGGTCCGCGAGGCCGCCCTGAAGGAGGTCGACAAGCTGGAGCGCGCCTCCGACCAGTCGCCCGAGGGGTCCTGGATCCGCACCTGGCTGGACACCGTCCTGGAGATGCCCTGGAACGAGCGGACCGAGGACGCCTACGACATCCAGGGCGCGAAGGCCGTGCTCGACGCCGAGCACGCCGGCCTGGAGGACGTGAAGGAGCGCATCACCGAGTACCTCGCCGTGCGCAAGCGGCGCAGCGACCGGGGCCTGGGCGTCATCGGCGGGCGGCGCGGCGGCGCCGTGCTGGCTCTCGTCGGGCCCCCTGGCGTCGGAAAGACCAGTCTCGGGCAGAGCGTCGCCCACGCCATGGGGCGCGAGTTCGTCCGCGTCGCCCTCGGCGGCGTCCGCGACGAGGCCGAGATCCGCGGCCACCGCCGTACCTACGTCGGTGCGCTGCCCGGCCGGATCGTGCGCGCCATCAAGGAGGCCGGGTCGATGAACCCGGTGGTCCTGCTGGACGAGATCGACAAGGTGGGCTCCGACTTCCGGGGCGACCCGGCCGCCGCCCTCCTCGAAGTGCTCGACCCGGCGCAGAACCACACCTTCCGGGACCACTACCTGGAGGTCGAGCTGGACCTGTCCGACGTCGTCTTCCTCGCCACCGCCAACGTCCTGGAGGCCATCCCGGAGGCGCTCGCCGACCGGATGGAGATCGTCCGCCTGGACGGCTACACCGAGGACGAGAAGGTCGTCATCGCCCGGGACCACCTGCTCCCGCGCCAGCTGGAGCGGGCCGGCCTGGACAAGGACGAGGTCACCGTGGACGAGGGCGCGCTGCGCAGGCTCGCCGGCGAGTACACCCGCGAGGCGGGCGTACGCACCCTGGAGCGGTCCATCGCGCGGCTGCTGCGCAAGGTCGCCGCCCAGCACGAACTCGGCGAGCGGGAGCTGCCCTTCACCGTCACCGACGGCGATCTGCGCGCCCTGATCGGCCGGCCGCACCACGTGCCCGAGTCCGCCCAGGACCCGGCCGAGCGCCGTACGGCCGTCCCGGGCGTGGCGACCGGGCTCGCGGTCACCGGCGCCGGCGGCGACGTGCTCTTCGTGGAGGCGTCCCTCGCCGACCCGGAGACCGGCGCGGCGGGTCTCACCCTGACCGGCCAGCTGGGCGACGTGATGAAGGAGTCGGCGCAGATCGCGCTGAGCTTCCTGCGCAGTCACGGCGCCGAACTGGAGCTGCCGGTGGCCGATCTCAAGGACCGGGGCGTGCACATCCACTTCCCGGCCGGCGCGGTGCCGAAGGACGGCCCGAGCGCGGGCATCACGATGACCACGGCCCTCGCCTCGCTGCTCTCCGGCCGTCTGGTCCGCACGGACGTCGCCATGACCGGCGAGGTCTCGCTGACCGGCCGGGTGCTGCCGATCGGCGGCGTGAAGCAGAAGCTGCTCGCGGCGCACAGGGCCGGAGTGACGACGGTGATCATCCCCAAGCGCAACGAACCCGACCTGGACGACGTCCCGGCCGAGGTGCTGGACAAGCTCGACGTCCACGCCGTGACCGACGTCCGCCAGGTCCTGGAGCTGGCGCTCGCGCCCGCCGTGAACGGCGCGACGCCGGAGGTTCCCGTGGCGGCGTGACGGACGCCATGGGAAGGGCGAGGCCCGGGTTCCGTGAGGGAGGCCCGGGCCTTCGCCATACCCCCACAAGGGGGATCACTCGATAGAATTCAGGCGTGAGTTGGCCCCCCAAGAGCCCCTCCGGGCTGATCGGGGCCGAGATCGCGGGCTATCGGGTGGAGCGCGAGCTCGGCCGCGGGGGGATGGCCGTCGTCTACTGCGCCAAGGACCTGCGCCTCGGCCGCACGGTCGCCCTGAAGCTGCTCGCCCCCGAGTACACCCGCAACGACGCCTTCCGCCGCCGTTTCGCCCAGGAGTCCCGGGTGGCCGCCGCCATCGACCACCCGAACATCGTGCCCGTCTTCGAGGCCGGGGAGGCCGACGGGATCCTGTACATCGCCATGTGCTTCGTCTCCGGCCTCGACCTGCGCGCCCTGCTCGACCGCGAGGGCCCGCTCCCGGTGCCGGCCGCGCTGCGCATCGCCGCCCAGCTCGCCTCCGCACTCGACGCGGCCCACGCCCGCGAGCTGGTGCACCGGGACGTCAAACCCGGCAACGTGCTGGTCGCCAAGGGCGTCGACAGCGACCACCCCGAGCACGTCTACCTCACCGACTTCGGGCTGGCGAAGAAGTCCCTGTCGCTCACCGGGTTCACGTCGGCGGGCGAGTTCGTCGGCACGCTGGACTACGTGGCGCCCGAGCGGATCGCCGGGCGCCCGGTGGACGGCAGGTCCGACCAGTACAGCCTCGCCTGCGTGGTCCACGAGACCCTCGCGGGCGCCCCGCCCTTCCGGTGCGCGGACCACCTTGAGCTGCTCTGGGCCCACCAGTACGACCCGCCGCCCGCGCTGAGCCAGGAGCGGCCGGACATCCCGGGCGGCGCCGACGCGGTCCTGCACCGGGCCCTGGCGAAGATCCCCGACGACCGCTACGACACCTGCCTGGAGTTCGTGGCGGCCCTGCGCGGTGCCGTCGGCGAGGGGGACCCGCGCGGCCGTACGCCGACGCCGGCCAGCCTGCGGGCGGGCGCCGCCTGCGCGGAATCGCGCGTGGACCGGGCCGAGGTGCCCGAGCCGCCGGCCTGGGCCGGTCCCGTCCTGCGCTTTTAACCCCCTCTGCGGGAACCGTCAAGTCCCGATATCTCGGAACGTGCCCTGTGCCCTGCTGACTGGGCTTACTGGATGTGCGACCCCACCGGACAGGAAATGAGGTCGCAGGAAATCCAGTCCAGAAAACAGGAGCAAGAAAATGAACCGCAATTCGAAGACGTCCGAGTCCCGTCCCCAGCGCCGGGGTCTTTTCTTCGCGACGGCTGCCGCGTCCGCCGCGATCGCCGGCGGGATCCTCATCCCGGCGTCCTCCGCGATAGCGGCCCCCGCCGCACCGGCCGCGCATGTCGCGTCCGTCCACCAGTCTCCGCACAAGCACCACAAGTGCCATCACAACTGCCGCCCCGCCGGCAACACCCAGGGCGGTACGCAGGGTGGTGGCAATGGGAACACCCAGGGCGGTACGCAGGGTGGTGGCAATGGGAACACCCAGGGTGGCACGCAGGGTGGCGGTAATGGCAACACTCAGGGTGGCACTCAGGGTGGTGGCAACGGCAACACTCAGGGTGGCACTCAGGGTGGTGGCAACGGCAACACTCAGGGTGGCACTCAGGGTGGTGGCAACGGCAACACTCAGGGTGGCACGCAGGGTGGCGGTAACGGCAATACCCAGGGTGGCACGCAGGGTGGCGGTAACGGCAATACCCAGGGCGGTACGCAGGGTGGCGGTAACGGCAACACCCAGGGCGGTACGCAGGGTGGCGGTAACGGCAACACCCAGGGCGGTACGCAGGGTGGAGGCAATGGCAACACCCAGGGTGGCACCCAGGGTGGAGGCAATGGCAATACCCAGGGCGGTACGCAGGGTGGAGGCAATGGGAACACCCAGGGCGGTACGCAGGGTGGAGGCAATGGGAACACCCAGGGCGGCACCCAGGGCGGAGGCAATGGCAATACCCAGGGCGGTACCCAGGGTTGATCAATAGAACAGGTCGTGGGGGGGGGGGGGGGGGGGGCCCGGGGGGGGCCCCCAGGAGGAGGCCACCCCAACAACAAAACGCCAGAGAGAAGACAAGCAC